>CAZEEG010000001.1:0-18735 GCA_964511065.1 uncultured Pirellulales bacterium
TGCGATGGGCCTCCGCAAAGAAGATAGTGTTGGAAAGGCCGTCGGCATTTGCGACGGCATCCAGCCGCGCTGCTGGCGTGGCCTGGTTGCCCCAGGGGTCGGGAACCCGTCGCGTGAATGCGTGGATATTCGCCTGGTAATTGGTAAGCGACATCTCACCGTAGCCGCGGAAGTACGTCGGCCGCGGATCGGGATCAGAAGGGCACAGCAACACGTCGAACCGCATGTCGATCGCTATATACTTGCCGCTGTAACCCGTCCGGTGCCTCCTGGTCGAACCGTTGCTGCCGCAGTTGCCCGTCGCGGGAGTCGGCTCCTGTTTCCAATGTCCCTTGGTATTAGGCACTGGAGACAGCCGATCGGCGTGTTCCTCGGGCGGGTTTAACGGCACCCAAATTTTTTCCGGTGGGATGACCTCAGTCTTCTGCTCCTGCCAGCCGAAACCGGGGCGCGGGACGGAGACATCGCTCGTAGAACTGCTGCCAGTGCCGGGCACGGTAATCAAGGTTTCGGTGGCGACCCAGATACCGGGCACCGGGGGTTGGCAGTCGGGGCCTGGCGGCGTGGGTGGAATGGCGGTGGTTTCCGAGAGTTCGCCGTCTGTCCCTTCCATGTCGCGGTACAGCGAGTAGCTGTCCATGTAAGGCAGCAGGAAAACGTACCAACTGCTCTTGGACTTGATGTATTCATCGGTGCCGTAGTAAGGCGGCATGTGGTCGCGCACCTGTTGGTGGGTGTGTACGGCCTTGGCGATTTGCGACAGGTTATTGCCGCATACCGCACGCCGCCCTGACTCTCGGGCCGCTTGGATCGACGGCAGGAGAAGCAACAACAGTAGCGCAATAATGGCGATCACGACCAACAATTCGGTGAGGGTGAATGCGTGGCGCGGTTTCATACCATCGCTCCTGTAAGACGTGTAGCGATGTAACCAAGCGCACCAGAGAGACGAGAGGGGGCAGCGCGAAGGGCAGAAACTGGTGCAATTTGCGACGTGAACCGGCAGAGCGATGCCTGCGCGGCAGCTTTCTTATACCGTCATTGGGCTGTTTTGCCAAATTTTTGTCGCGCGGAATTGGTGATTAGGCGCCGCCCGGATAGAGACGGCCCTGCGGGCTATGCCAGCAGAT
The DNA here is from genome assembly GCA_964511065.1 of uncultured Pirellulales bacterium. Taxonomy (GTDB): domain Bacteria; phylum Planctomycetota; class Planctomycetia; order Pirellulales; family S012-138; genus CALBRZ01. The sequence continues at coordinate 1,131 of CAZEEG010000001.1, forward strand.
CCTTGGCGACAACACCCTGCACGTCGGTCAGGCGGAACTGCCGCCCCTGGAATCGATAGGTGAGCCGGGTATGGTCGATCCCCAGCAGATGCAGCATCGTGGCGTGCCAGTCGTGGACGTGTAACGGATCGGCAACGATGTTGTAGCTGTAGTCGTCTGTCTCGCCGTAGGTGATGCCTGCGCGAACGCCGCCCCCGGCCATCCAGCAGGTGAAGCATCGAGGGTGATGGTCGCGGCCATAGTCGTTGGCAGTCAGGCGCCCTTGGCAATAGACGGTGCGGCCAAACTCGCCGCCCCAGACCACGAGGGTGTCGTCCAACAACCCCCGGCGTTCCAAATCGAGCACCAGTGCGGCAGTGGCCTGATCGGTTGCCCGGCATTGTCTGGCCAAGTCGCGCGGGAGATTGGTATGGTGATCCCAATCGCGATGAAACAACTGGATGCACCGCACGCCACGCTCGGCCAAGCGCCGCGCTAGCAGGCAGTTGGCGGCGTAGGTGCCAGGGGTGCGGGCGTCGGGTCCATAAAGCTTGAAGACCTCGTCGGATTCGCCCGAAAGATCGGTCAGTTCAGGGACCGATGCCTGCATCCGGAACGCCAATTCGTACTGCGCCATGCGCGTGGCAATTTCCGGATCGCCCACCGCGCGTTGGTGCTGGCCGTTGAGTTGCTGAAGGTCGTCGAGGATCGCCCGCCGCGTGGCGGAGTCGATCCCCGGCGGGTTTGAAAGAAACAGCACGGGATCGCCCGAGCCGCGGAACTTCACGCCCTGATAGCGCGTGGGCAGAAAGCCGCTTCCCCAGAGCCGATCGTAGAGGGGTTGTCCGCCGCTGCCTGAAAGCATGACTACGAAGGCCGGCAAATCGCGGTTAGGGCTGCCCAGCCCATAGGCCAGCCACGCTCCGAGACTGGGACGCCCGGCCAGTTGCGCCCCGGTCTGAAAGAACGTGATGGCCGGATCGTGGTTAATCGCCTCGGTATGAAGCGAACGCACGATACAGAGCTTGTCAGCCATGCGGGCCGTGTATGGTAGCAGTTGGCTGACCCAAGCGCCTGACTCGCCATGTTGGCGAAACTTGAAGATACTCGGCGCCACCGGAAAGCGTTCCTGCGTGGCCGTCATCCCGGTCAGGCGTTGGCCACGCCGGATCGAATCGGGCAGTTCCTGGCCGTGCCGGGCTTGCAGTTGCGGTTTGTAATCGAACAGGTCGAGCTGAGATGGCGCGCCCGACTGAAACAAGTAGATCACGCGCTTGGCGCGCGGCTCGAAGTGCGGCGTGATCGTATGGCCGGTTTCTTGTGCCGCGGAGGTATGCGGCTCAGAATCTCCCTCGGGAGACGGGTTGTTGTCGCGCGCCCAGCTTTCGTGCTGAAGCAGGGTGGCAAAGGCGGCGATACCAATGCCGGTGCGGCCGAGAAAACTCCGCCGATCAATGAGGGGCGGGTGAACGCTCGATGGGTTGGCCGGTAGCATGGGAAGCGCTGGCGACCTCGCGACGATTTGGCCCCGCGGCGGCCGTATCGTCGGCCGATCGCGCAGCGACAGGTTTCGTACCCACGTATAGCGCCGCCACACCCAGCGTCAATGATCGGTAGCTTACTTCCTGCAATCCGGCAGCTTCCATTCGGGCCGCCAGAGCTTCGCGTTCCGGGAACTCGCTGACCGTGGCAGGAAGATAATTGTAAGCATCGAAACGATTGCGAGCCAACCATTGCCCAAGCCGCGGCAACACCCGGCGAAAATACCAGCCATACACGGCACGAAACGGTTGCCAACGCGGCAGTGTGAACTCCAGCACGACCACGCGCCCGCCGGGCTGGCACACCCGGACCATCTCGCGCAGTCCACGATCGGTGTCGGCGATGTTCCGCAGGCCAAACGCCACGCTCACCAGTTGGAACGTATCGTTGGGAAAGGGGAGTTGTTGCGAATCGGCTTCAAGGAACTGCAGATTCGAAAGCCTGGCGTGACGCCGTTTGGCCTCGCCGCGAACTACCATCTCGTGGCAAAAGTCTGACCCGATCACCTGGACGCCAGGGCGGACCCGGCGAGCATACGCAATGGCCAGGTCGCCGGTGCCCGTACACAGATCAAGCACGGGACCGGACTGGTCGGCGGGAGCCGTGCGCACCGTGCGCCACCGCCAATACCGATCCGTATTCAGCGACAGCAGATGGTTCAGGAAATCGTAACGGCCGGCGATCTCGCCGAACATTCGCTGCACGCGCTGATTGGATTTGTCGATCGACATCGTCGCTGCGGGTGAAACAGGCGTTTGTAGTTGCGGCCCATGAATCCGTGGGCAAGGGATGCAGGCGCGCCGAGGTACCCATCGCCAAGGGGCCTCGCGGCCCTCCAAGGTGGCAAATACCCGCTCCGCTTCAAGAAACCTTGCCATCCGATGGCAAGGCGAGGCGGGCAGCCGATCGGGTCGCGGCGCGGGCGGCATCCCCTCCCCTACGCAATAGACCGCAAACCGGTACGCTAGGGCAACCACTTCTGCGCGCGAACTGCCCGGCAGTGGCGTGGCCACGCCATTGCCGAGGCTCGGCCCTGCCGTGCGGTCAAGGAGGGCCTGGAAGCCGCGATCGCCGATCGACGGTCAGTTGCCGAATTCCTGGTTGGTTAGTCGTTCACCCAAGTCTCGAGGAACCGGGCCAACTTGTGGAAATCGGAGTCGGGCTCGACGTACCGGACGACAGTGACCAGGGTGTTGGGATCGACCAATTCTTCAAACGGTACGTAGTTCAGGGCCAGTTGGCCGCTGACCGATACCATCACACCATTGAGGCCGCGTTCCACCAAGGCGCGGTAGGCGCCTACGCCCAATTGGCTACCAAGCATGACATCGAAGGCGTGCGGCTTGGCGCACCGGATCTCGTATCCCAACTGCAGGCCGGTGATTTTCTTCTTCTTGCCGGTCTGCCGTTCGTATTCCTCGGAGATGAGCTTGGCAAGCAACCGGGCCAGGTTGATATTGCCAACGGCCAAATGGCCGTGCTCATCGCGGCCAACGCCTTCGATGTACTTCATTGGCAGCAGTTCGGCCAGGCCCTCGGCCATGACGAACACACCGAATTTCTTGCCTTCCTTTTCTTCGCGGGTCCGCATGGTGGCAACGGCCCGGCGCACCACTTGTTCCATCGCCATCACGGGGCGCTTGTAGGTTCTGCCCTCCTCGTCGGTGGCCGTTTCTTCTTCGCGGTACTTGCCGTGGATGTCTTCCACGCTGGCCACAAAACTAGCTTCGCCCGCGATGGCTGCTCCGTACGCCAACCAGCCAGCCGACCGGCCCATGGTCTCGGTCAGGAAATAGCTGTTGTTGGCCTCCGCATCGGCCAGCAGGTTGCGAATCTCAGTTGCCAAGCCGTCCACGGCCGTGAAGTAGCCGAACGTGAAATCGATCCCCATGTAGTCGTTGTCGATGGTCTTAGGCAGATGGACCACGGGAATCTGCTTGGAACCTTCAGGCAAGTACTGCTGGAACAGCTTGAACTTGTTGGCCGTTTTCAAGGTGTCGTCGCCGCCGATGGATACCAGCGCATCGACATTGAGCGAACACAGGGCGTCGTACACCGTCTTGAGCGGACGGAAACGCTGTTCGTCCTTAAAGTGATCGGGGTGCGAAATGTACTTGCCAGGGTTGGTCCGGGCCGTGCCGATCATCACCCCCTGGGTATTTCGGGTGCGCTTCAAACGCTGGGCATCGAGCGTTACGTAATCGGCGCCCTCGGTCAGGGGGCGGTCCGGGCCGTACTCCACCAGGTTGGAGTAACCGTTCAGGATGCCTACCACATTGATGCCGGCCTTGAGGAACGACCCGGCCGCCGTGGAGATCACCGCGTTGGCAGCCGGCGCTGGACCGCCGGCAAACAGGATGGCCACGCGATGGATGTTGGTCTGAACCGACTGCGGGGGAGACATGGTGGACATGCGGCGTACCTCTCAAATTGCGTGTTCGTTCTCTGATCGGCTCGACGTGGTTCAATGGATCGCTGGCAAAGTGTCAGGCTTTCCATGGAACCTACAGAGGCTCCGAGTTGGGCATTCCTGCCAACCTGCGTGCCTTTACCAGGTCGATGCATGCGTCCCAAGGTCAAGGACTCGGCGGGCGGAGCTTCTCTGCGTTGTTTAGGTGATTCTGTATGCCCTACCGTTGCTGTCTGTGAGGCACTTTCTTGTTAGGCTGCGATAGGGCGATGGGCCGGCAGACGTCACCCTGCACGCCTTCTCCGAGGGTGCAACTCATTTGCAGGACGATTTACCCTCTTGCGCGACTTGGTAGTGAGCGTTCCGACGGTAGCTGCGGCAATTCATTTTCCTCGGAAAGCATCCCTCACGAGCGGACGCCAAGGAGCGGAACGGTTGCCTATTAACTCATCGACGCGGCTTAGGCGACCATTGTAGAAGCATTTTTGGGTGTCGCCAAGCCTTCTCCGTAAGTGGGCAATCATCTTCCCGGGGGCATCGGGAATGGCGGATAGATTTACATTGAGAGCTGCCTGCCACCCAACCAGGCGAGACGCTTGAACAGCCTTATCAAACGCCGATCCATCGGACCACAGACGCCCCGCCTGCTTTCGGGGGGGCTTGCGGGCTGCAGGCGAGATTCGAAGCGGCTCACGCCAGCAGATCAACCGCGCCGCCCCGGTCGCCATCGGGATCGAGGCTGCAAGGCGGCCGGCCATCGCTGCCATCGGGCTGCGCGTCGTGGTCGTCGCCGATGACCCAAGAGAGAACTTGCCGCCCATCGGCATCGCGTTCGTGCGGTTGTTGGTCCTGGGCATCCATGGCGCCCAGGCCCGCGGCCGCTTCCGCCTTCTTTTGATTGGCGAGGGCGCGCTGGGCGGCCGCACTTTCGGCGCTCTGGTCGCCGTCCACGCTTTGACGTTCGGCCAAGGGTTGGCCCGCCAGGCTGGCGGCGAGCCCCACGATGGGATTGATATTCATCCGCGCAACTCCTCAACTGGGACCTTGCGGGAAGGCCCTTCACCTGGGCCGCCGCATTGAGTTGCAATCCCCTGGCACTAGTCTACCTTATCGGCAGAATTGCGCGGCTGCGTCCAATGGTCCTGGCCTCCAACAGGGGGGGCTTGTTGGCCGCCGGTTCGCGATGCCGCCCCCTGCTGCAAGATGATATCCGCCCAATGGATATCCTCGGAATGGTGCCATCAGTCGCTACGCATGTGCGAATTAAACGGCTTATGGCGCGGTGCAGAACTCGTTAAGGCAAAAGCCAACGGGTGTTTGAATTGTAAGCCGCAACCCAAGTCGATACACTGCTAGCTCGCTTCGCTGTGGAAGCGCGGATGGGTCCCCACGGTGCGGGGCCATGGCTTTTGAAATGCTGCAAAACCTGTTCGACGGCCCGACCGGCAGCAGAACCGTTGCAAGCCCCCCGATTTCAACCTGACGGCACCGCACTGGAACGTTCACGCAGTACGCGGGCGGCGCAAGAGAAAGGAAGGCGTTGATGAGCGATGTGGCCAAGCTCCAGGTCGAGGGGCAAGAATTCGAGTTGCCCGTCGTCGTCGGGACCGAAAGCGAGCGGGCCCTGGATATTTCCACCCTGCGCAGCCGCACCGGCTACATCACGCTGGACGAGGGCTACGTCAACACCGGTTCCGCCAGCAGCGACATCACCTTTATCGACGGCGAGCAGGGCATCCTTCGCTACCGCGGCTATCCCATCGAAGAACTGGCCCAGAACTGCAGCTTCATTGAGGTCAGCTACCTGCTGATCTACGGCGAGTTGCCTACGGCCGCGCAGTTGGAAGACTTCCGTAACTCCTTGCGCCGCCATACGATGCTGCACGAGGACATGCGGACGTTCTACAATGGCTTCCCGCGTGACGCCCATCCGATGGCGATTCTCAGCTCGGTGGTCGGGGCGCTTTCGACCTTTTACCAGGATTCGCTCGACCCGCGCAATCCCGACGAGGTCAACATCTCCATCCACCGGCTGATGGCTAAGCTGCCCACCATTGCGGCGTTCAGCTATAAGAAGTCGATCGGTCAGCCGTTCATTTATCCGCAGAACGACCAGTCGTACTGTGCGAACTTCTTGCAGATGATGTTCGCGGTGCCGTGCGAACCGTACGAAGTTGACCAGGATTTTGTCGATGCGCTCAACCTGCTGCTGATCGTTCACGCCGATCACGAGCAGAACTGCTCGACCTCCACGGTCCGCATGGTCGGTTCCAGCGATGCCAACCTGTTTGCGGCCATCTCGGCTGGTATCTGCGCCCTGTGGGGGCCGCTGCACGGCGGTGCCAACCAGGCCTGCGTGGAAATGCTCGAACACATCCGCGACGACGGCGGCAACGTTCGCAAGTATGTCGATCTGGTCAAAGACAAGAAAAGCAATGTCCGCCTGATGGGCTTTGGCCACCGCGTGTACAAGAGCCATGATCCGCGGGCCACGATCATCAAGGACACCTGCAAAAAACTGCTGGCCAAGCGGCAGATTAACGACCCGATCTTTGATATCGCCCAGGAGCTGGAAGAAGTTGCGCTTTCCGATCCTTACTTCATCGAGCGCAAACTGTACCCCAATGTCGATTTCTATTCCGGGGTGATTTACCGCGCGATCGGCATCCCCGTTCCCATGTTCACCGTGCTGTTTGCCATGGGGCGGTTGCCCGGCTGGATTGCACACTGGCTGGAGATGCACCGCTCGCCCAACAAGCGGATTGCCCGACCTCGGCAGGTCTATACCGGGCCCGCCCAGCGTCGGTTTGTGCCCCTGGCCGAGCGATCTTAGGCTGGTGCATGGCTGATCGGTTGGCTTGACCAGCTCCATAAGATTGGCAATGGGTTGGGGGGGCAGGTTACGGCCCGGCCTTCACTGAAGGTGCCATTGCAATCCGCGTTGCAGGTAAGGCACTGGAGAGGGACTCTCCCGTCCTGGGAGTTTCCGCCGTAATAGCCGATTGTGGCGTATGAAGCGGGGCAGCCTAACAGGGGACAACCGCGGCCGGCCAAACCGCCACGCCGGGTACGAATTTTCGCCGCACCGGGGGCCTTCCCGCACCACCCCCCATACGGGCCGGGCGGAACAGGCAGCTTCTCGACAGTCGCTATGGCGGTACGTACACTAGGCGATTGCGATTGCAACCGCAGAAGCAAACGATCGCGGTGCCTTCCTTATTTGAAACTCGTTGCGCGGGCGTGAACATTGCGGTTATCCCACTGGGCCGCGAGGTTCCAATGTAATGGCTTCTGTTCCAACACGCGTTCCGCCCAGGTAGCGCCGCAGCGCCTCTGGGTGGCGGGATTGATCGGGTTCTTAGCCAGCCCCCACCACCTGCCATTCTCTCTATTTAGCGAGCAGGTCTAGCCAAGCGCGGCGAAGCGTTTTTGTCTCGGGGGCCGAGCTGAGTTTCCACCAGACCTTTTTCGAGAGCGCACACGCACAATGACCCTGGAACGCAGCCAACTTGAGGCCGCATATCGCACGGTGCAGCAAGCTCTGCTGGTGCAGCAGCGCGAGTCGGGACACTGGACTGGCAAGCTTGCCTCCTCCGCTCTTTCGACCGCCACGGCCGTGAGCGCCTTGGCCGTTATGGAACGGCAACTGCCGGCCAACGAGGAGGGCTACTGCGCGCACGAGTCGGTCCTGGCCCGAGACAGTTCGCTCATCGTCCGCGGCCTGCACTGGTTGGCTGAACGGCAGAATCCTGATGGCGGCTGGGGCGACACCGATCAAAGTCTCTCCAACATTGCCACCACCATGTTGGTGCAAGCCGCCTTCCATTTGACCGGGGTGCCGGTCGTCCATGCGGGCCTGCTCGACCGCGCCAAGGCGTACGTCGAAAATCAAGGCGGCATCGCAGGGCTGCGCCGCCGGTACGGCAAGGATAAAACCTTCGCGGTGCCAATTCTCACCAACTGCGCGATCGCGGGAATGGTTCCCTGGAGCAAGGTGCCTTCACTGCCGTTTGAACTGGCGTGCCTGCCGCAAAGCTGGTTCCGGTTTTTGCGGCTGCCGGTAGTGAGTTATGCGATACCGGCATTGGTGGCCATCGGGCAGGCCCGGTACCATCATCGCAAGCCGTTCAACCCGGTAACGCGGCTGCTCCGCAAGGCGGCCATTGAGCGGTCGTTGGCCCTGGTCGAGAAGATGCAACCGGCCAGCGGCGGCTTCCTTGAGGCGGCACCGCTGACCAGTTTCGTGGTGATGAGCCTGGCCAGCATCGGCAGAGGTCAAAGCGCGATTTGCCAGCGAGGTTTGCAGTTCCTTCACGACAGCGTCCGGCCCGATGGTTCCTGGCCCATCGACACCAACCTGGCAACGTGGAACACCACGCTGGCGATCAATGCCTTGGGCGATGAAGATTCCACGGCGACGCTCTCGGCCGACGAACGGCTGCTCGACTGGGTATTGCAATGCCAGCACAACGAAGTCCATCCCTACACGGGAGCCGAGCCCGGCGGTTGGGCCTGGACAGACCTGTCGGGCGGCGTGCCCGATGTTGATGATACCTCGGGCGCCCTGCTGGCACTTTCGCGGTTTCATCGCGGCGCATCGCCGGCCAACAAGCGACGGATCGAACAGGCCGCGGAAGCAGGCCTCAACTGGCTGCTCTCGGTCCAGAATGGCGATGGCGGCTGGCCCACCTTTTGCCGCGGCTGGGGGACGATGCCCTTTGACCGCAGTGCCACCGACCTGACCGCGCATGCGCTACGCGCGATGCGCGCCTGGCTGGTTACGGGCCGGTTTCCGGCGCTGGCGAGCCGCCTGGAGCAGGCGGCCGCTGCGGGGTTCCGTTTTCTGGCGACCACGCAGAGCGCGCAGGGACATTGGACCCCCCTCTGGTTCGGCAACCAGTTCCACCCCAGCGAAGAAAACCCCGTTTACGGCACCGCCCGCGTGCTGCTGGCGTATCGCGATTACCGCAGAATGGATACCCCTCCCGCCCAGGCAGGGTTGCGGTGGTTGCGTGAGGCGATCAATCCGGACGGCGGCTGGGGCGGCGGGCCTCCGCTGCAAGCCGTTTGGGAGCAGCAGGCCGCGCAAGAGGGTGCAGGAACTGCCGAGCGTGCCAGCGGCGGTCGCCGCAAGGCGGCCGTCGTCTCCAGCGTGGAAGAAACGGCCCTCGCGGTTGAAGCCCTGTTGGCTGCCGAATCTACTGATGATGCGGCGTGGGAGGTTTCTCAGCGGGGGCTGCAATGGATCGTCGACGCCGTGGCCAGTAATCGTCACCGGGATTGCTCGCCCATCGGCTTTTACTTCGCTAAGCTGTGGTACTATGAAGAAATGTATCCGGTGATCTTCACGGCCTCGGCGCTGGGCGAAGCGATCCGCCGCCTCCCCACCTGGCCTGGCCCGAGTCCGCAACAAGCCCACCCGCTGAACGTCTAACGAAATCGAGGTACCCCGTTGGCTACTGCTTCCATCGATGCAGCACAGGGCGGCCAAGAGCGTCCCCGCCGGCGACGACGCAGCACCAGTCATTTGAAACTTGTGCCAAATACCAAGTCGCTTCGGGAAGAACTTTTTTCCCGGTGCGAACAAGTCGCCGCGCAACTCGACAAGTCGCGCCCGCTCTCCAAGGACGAAATGGAAGCCGTCGCCCGGGCCACGCTCGAAGAACTCGGCCAGCCCGAGGGATACCTCGGCTGGACCATGGTCGCGCTGGCCAGTGCCTTTTGGAAGGATCAGGTGGCGGCCGTACCGTACGAGCGGCGGCTGTTCCTGCTGCCGCACTGCCTCAAGCATGCGGAAGGGTGCCCGGCCGATTACGACGACTTCGGCCTGGACTGCAAGAGTTGCGGTGCGTGCAGCATTGCCGATTATCGCGGCATTGCCGAAGACCTCGGCTACAAGGTGCTGGTTGCCGAAGGTTCGCCGATCGTGCTGAAGATCATCGTCAGCGGCCATGTCGATGCCATTGTCGGCGTGGCTTGCCTGAACGTACTGGAAAAAGCGATCGACAAGATCCTGCTGGCCGGGATTCCCTGCATGGCGGTTCCGCTGCTCTCCAGTGATTGCCGCAATACCGATGTCGATTCCGACTGGGTCATGAAGATGATCCAACTGGAGCACAAACAGCCGCAGGTACAAACCCGCAGCTATGTCCACCTGTTGCGGGCTGCCCGGAACATGTTCGAGCCCGCGGCACTCGACCGCCTGGCGCCTCGACTGCGCGGCAACACGGCCCCGGCAGCGGCCAACGATTCGGCCGACCGCAATCCCGCGAATCCCAATGGCGAGAACGGGGCCGACTATGCCGGTAGCCTGGTGGCCGATCCTATCGCCGGGACGGAGAATGTTGCCTACGACTTTCTCACCCGGGGGGGCAAACACTCCCGGCCGTTTATCACGCTGGCTGTCTACGACGCCCTGACGGGAGGGCAATGCACCTCGGGCGATGGCGCCAAGCACGCCGAACAACTTTCCGACGCGGTCCGCCGGGCTGCCATGTCGATCGAGGTGTTCCACAAGGCATCCCTGGTTCACGACGACATCGAGGACGACGACCTCTTCCGTTACGGTGACGATACGCTCCACCGCAAGTTCGGGATTCCCACGGCGATCAACGTGGGCGATTACCTGATCGGGCTAGGGTACCGGCTTATCAGTCGCGATGCCGCCGTGCTGGGACCGGACGCGGCCGCCGATGTCCTGGACAAGCTGGCCGATGCCCACATGAAGTTGAGCGAGGGCCAGGGGGCGGAACTGCTGTGGCGCGATTCACTCAACAAGCAGTTGCAACCGATCGATGCCCTCAAGATTTACGCATTGAAAACGGCACCCGCTTTTGAAGCGGCCTTGTATACCGGCGCCCGCCTGGCCGGCCCGGCCGATGCGTACCGCGAGTCGTTTGGCCAGTTCGCGCGTCACCTGGGCGTGGCCTTCCAGATTCTCAACGATTTGAAGGACTGGCAGGGCGACGACGACAACAAGCTCTCCTCCGGCGGCGACGTACTGGGCGGCCGCCCCACGGTGCTTTGGGCACTCGCTCTGGAAGGATTGGATGCCGCCGATCGCCAGGAACTCCTGAACCTGGCCGAACGTTCGCGCACGTTGGCAGTGGCGGCCCATGCCACTGGCACCAACGGTCACAATCACCACAACAACCAGGGCGCACCCAGCGGCGAATCCAATGGCAACGGCCATGCCGCGAGCAGCGGTGCCGCAATTGTACATCGGGTGCGGGCCTTGTACGAAAAGGCCGGCGTGTTCGAGAAGGCTGCCCGCCTGGTCGACAAGTATCAGGATCGCGCCGAGGCCGTGGCCGACGAGATTGAACCGGAGGAACTGCGACGGCTGTTCTACTACCTGGTCGATACGGTGCTCGACCGGCAGGAAATCCAGCCCAAGCCTTCAGCCGTGGTGGTGCCGGCGATCTCCGGTGGCGCATCGGTTACGAGCGGATCGTAGACCGGGCTTGCCATGAGTGCCGAGGATCGCACCAAGTGGGAGCAGCGATACACCGCGATCGGCTTTGAGGTCGCGCCACCCTCGCAGGTGCTCCAGCGGTTGTTGCCGTATTTCCCGGCCGTGCCCCAAGAACCAGGCAATGCGCCGCCGGTTCCTCGGGTGCTCGATGTTGCAGGCGGGGCCGGGCGCCACGCCATCTGGCTGTCGAAGTTGGGCTACCGCGTGACCCTGATCGACATTGCTGCCGCCGGGTTACGGATCGCAAACGAACGCGCCAAGGCTGAAGGGGTCGAACTGGAAACGCTTTGTCTGGACCTGGACGAGTCGCCGCTGCCGCCGGGCCCCTGGGATGTGATTCTCTGCACCATGTTCCTCGATCGGACGTTGTTTGCGCGGTCGGTCGATGCTCTCGCGCCCCAAGGCGTGGTGGTCTATCTCCAGCCAACCCGGACGAACCTCACGCGGCACGAAAAGCCGCCGGAAGGATTCCTGCTGGAAGACGGCGAACTGCCCGCCCTCGTCGCCGAGAGCGGGCTCGAAATCGTGCATTACGAAGAAGGTTGGCTGGAGGATGGCCGGCACGATGCGTGTGTCGTGGCTCGATGCGGCGGCGTGCAGGCGTTGTAATCTGGCCAGGGGCCTGGTCCATTCTTCTTCGGCATGCTCCGGCAGTTCATGCTCACGGCACACTGCCAGCATCCAGCAGGCTATGGCACCGCCGCGGTGCTCCGCGCACAATTGGCACGGGCGGTTCTGCCGCCCAAGCGCAAAGCGGTAACGATCTCTTGCTCGTCGCTGAACGGTCGAGGTTTCTCATGCGCCGGATGGGTTGGCTTGCCACGCTGGTTCTGACTGCCTGCTGCTTGTTGGTTGCCGGTACGGCGCCGGCGCCCGCGAGTTCGCCGAAGGACAAGACATACGATGTGGTCGTCTACGGCGGCACGTCGGCCGGGGTGATCGCGGCCGTGCAAGCCCGCAAGATGGGCAAGACTGCGATCATCGTCGGCCCCGACAAGCACCTGGGAGGGCTCAGTGCCGGGGGCCTGGGCTTTACCGATACCGGCAATAAGGCGGTGATCGGTGGACTGGCCCGCGAGTTCTATCACCGCATCTGGAAGCATTATCAGCAGCCTGAAGCGTGGCGCTGGCAACGTCGCGAGGAATACGGCAACCGAGGGCAGGGTACGCCGGCCATCGACGGCGAGCAGCGCACCATGTGGATTTTCGAACCGCACGCTGCTGAAAGCGTGTTTGAAACCCTCGTGGCCGAGTACGAGATTCCCGTCCATCGCGATCGCTGGCTCGACCGCAAACAGGGGGTCACCCGGCAAGGCGGCCGCATCCAATCAATCACCATGCTCAGCGGTGAAACGTACCGCGGCAAGATGTTCATCGATGCCACCTACGAAGGCGATTTGATGGCGGCGGCGGGCGTCGATTACACCGTGGGGCGCGAATCGACCGAAACGTACGGCGAAAAGTGGAACGGCGTGCAGACCGGTGTTTTGCATCACAGCCATCACTTTGGCGTGCTCAAGACGAAGATCGACCCGTACGTGGTACCCGGCGATCCCAGCAGCGGTTTGTTGCCGCGCATCAGCCCAGACCCACCCGGCGAATATGGCAGCGGCGACCGCAAAGTTCAGGCATATTGTTTCCGCATGTGCCTGACGAAAGAACCTGGGAACCGGGTGCCGTTTCCCAAGCCCGAGGGCTATGATCCGCGGCAATATGAGTTGTTGCTGCGGATTTTCGATGCGGGCTGGCGTGAAACCTTTCACAAGTTCGATCCGATTCCCAACCACAAGACCGATACCAACAATCACGGCCCGTTCAGTACGGACAACATCGGCTACAACTACGACTACCCGGAGGCATCGTACGAACGTCGCCGCGAGATCATTGAAGAACACAAGGTCTACCAGCAGGGCCTGATGTACTTCATCGCGAACGATCCCAGGGTGCCCGACGACGTCCGCCGCGAGATGGCCCAGTGGGGGCTGGCACGCGACGAATTCAAAGACAACGGGCATTGGCCGCATCAGATTTACGTCCGCGAAGCGCGGCGGATGATCGGCAAGTTCGTCATGACTGAGAACGAACTGCTCAAACGCCGGCCCACGCCCGAGCCCATCGGGATGGGGTCGTACACGATCGACTCGCACAACGTGCAGCGGTACGTTACGCCAGAGGGCCACGTGCAGAACGAAGGCGACATCGGCGTTTCGACGCACGGGCCCTATGAGATTGCCCTGGGTTCCATCCTGCCCAAGCAGCAGCAATGCGAGAACCTGGTGGTGCCCGTGTGCGTTTCCAGTTCACACATTGCATTCGGTTCCATTCGGATGGAGCCTGTATTCATGATCTTGGGGCAATCGGCTGCCACGGTGGCCGCAATGGCCATTGATCGCGGCACCGCGGTGCAGGAGGTTCCATATTCTGCCTTGCGCGAGCGGTTGCTGAACGACGGGCAGGTGCTCGAGTACGATGGCCCCATCGGCCGCGCCGGTATCTCGCCGGCAAAGCTGGACGGCGTGGTTGTGGACGACACGCAGGCCAAGCGCCAAGGGGCGTGGCTGACCAGTTCGGCGGTCGGCAAGTACGTAGGAAACGGTTACGTCCACAACAATGCTTCCCAGGAACCGACCGCGATCCGGTTTGAAGCGAAGCTGCCCTCGGCAGGCGAGTATGAGGTGCGCCTGGCCTATGCGGCCCACAGCAATCGGGCAGACAAGGTGGTGGTAGAGATCGAACACGCCGGAGGCGCGACGACGGTGCATATCGACCAGCGGAAACCGCCCGCGATCGACGCCCTGTTCGTTTCGTTAGGCACGTTCGAATTTGGCACCCAGGGGCCGGCAGCGGTAACGCTCCGTAACGATGGAGCGACTGGCTACGTGGTGGCCGATGCCGTGCAGTGGCTGCCTAAGGATCGAGCCCAACCGGGCAAGCAGCCCTAGTCGCAGGTGGCGGCCCGTGCCCCTTTTCCAGCGGTCTCCATTACCCCAGCCACCAGTCCTGCTCAGGTGGATGCAGTCCCGGCACCAGCCGTCTGGCGGGGTCGGGCTCCAAATGTCCAAACAGTTGCTCGTGACGTTCAATGGCCGTTTGCAGGGCCTCGGCGAGTTGCCTGGCGGCGCCAAACTGCATCGCCACCCGAACCGCGATTCGGGCATTCTCCACCGAATCGGGTACCGTGGCGAAGTCGATGAGGATCTCTTCGGGCGTGCTGACCAGGCGGCAGAAATTGGCGTAGCACGGCGGCGGATCGCGCCTGGGCGGGCAGAGCGTGTGGCTGCGAACGTCAGACATTGCGAGCAAGCCAACCGTCAGAGGTTTCGGGCGTCGTTGATCGGCAGAGGCAATAACGTGGCACGATGCCGCCAATCTACGGCAGGTTGAACGCCACGGGAGCGTCGAAGGACCGGGGGCTCCCCAGCGGGTAATCTAACGCAACCCTCGCCACGGGGCGATGGCAGTTTAATGGCCCGGTAGCTGGCATATCCGTCCATCCGCCCCCCGCGCACGGTGACAGCGTGGCTTCCACAGGGTCGCGGGAATGTAGCGGTTGCGCGGTTGATGCAGTGTCGGGGTGCCGGCAATCGCCCAGGGGGGCCGCCGCGGTTAAGGCTTGCTGCTAGCTATCGGTTAGAATGGAAAGCAGGCTCGATGGTTCGGCCGCAGGTCTGATCTTCCCTTTCTGCATCGCCCTGGCCGCTCAGGCATGAATTTCCCGCGTCATCCGCACAAGCTGCAAGCCACGTCGGCAGATACCTGGAGCCGTTGGCTCGACTTCTGGTTTCGCCTCGATTTGCGCTCGCTGGGGCTGTTTCGCATCCTGCTATCGGTCGTGTTGCTGTGGCAACTGCTGGAACGGTGGCCATGGAGCGATGCGCTGTACACCTCGCAGGGATTGCTTCCGGCCAGCGAGTTGATGCGTGGTGGCGACTGGTTGGCCCAATGCTTCGACCTGTTCACCCTGACGCTTAACCCGCTGACATGGCTGGACGCATGGCCTTGGGCGGTTAAAGCCTACCTGGTGGTGACGGCGGGTTGCTACCTGCTGTTGATGTTCGGCTATCGCACGCGCTTGGCCACGCTGCTATCCCTGCTGCTGTTTGCCTGGCTCTCCCACCGCAACCGGCACGTGATGATCGGGGCCGACTATGTCATGGCGGCGATGCTGGTTTGGTCGCTGCTGTTGCCGCTGGGAGCCCGGTTCTCTCTGGACGGTCTCCGGCAACGCATGCGTCAGGGAGTACCTCTCCCATCCGCAGCAAGCGATGATCGCGGCCAGCCGCATCTTGCCGCTCCCAGCCAGACGCCCAGGACGATCGCGGCATTTGGGATCGTGCTTCAGATTGGCCTGGTCTACTTCTGCACGGCTTACTTGAAGCAAGGGCCAACCTGGTGGCGCGACGGCACCGCCGTCTATTACACCCTGTACCTGGAACAGTCGATTTATGCACCAGCGGAATGGGTACGCAACTGGCCGCTCCCGGTGTTGCAATGGCTCACCTGGGGAACGCTGGCGGTCGAGTTCGCCGCCCTGCCGATGCTGCTGATCCCGTTCTGGCAACCGCTGCTGCGGCGGCTCTGCATCATCGCACTCATCGGGCTGCACCTGGGCATTGCCGTGTTGCTGGATGCCGGGCTGTTCTCGTATACGATGATCGCTACGTTTGCCCTGCTGCTGTGCGACGGCGATTGGGAATGGTTGCGGCGCGTGCTGGCACCGCTTTCGCGCCCAGCGACTGTGTACTATGACGATAGTTGCGGCGTGTGCCACCGCAGTTGCCAGTTGCTGGCCATCGCCGATCGCTTCGGCAAGCTGTCGTTCATCGGCAGTTCCGATCGCGCCAACTACCGGCATTCCATCCCCGAGGGGCTCACGGAAAAAACGGTTGTGGTGTTCGATGACCGCACCGGCCGGCAATATACCAAGGCCCAAGCGGCGGCGGCCGTGTTCCGCGCATTGCCACTGCCGTTTCGGCTCTGGTGTTGGATCGGGTGGCCCGGCTTTCGCGTGATTGGTAACGCGGCCTATGACACCTTTGCCCGAAACCGTCACCTGGTTTCACAGTGGTTGGGGCTGACAGCCTGTGGGATTCCTCAACCACCCGCCACCGATGCAGCCTCGGCCAAGAACCAGGGGGCTGAATCCGCTGGCACGAACGCCCAGGCGGACCCCAGCGAGCTTCGCCAGCCGGGCTATATGCATAGGGCCATTGCCGTCCTGCTCCTGGTCGGCATGTTGACCGACTGCGTGTATTTCACGGTGTTCGTCGAGTCGACACCGTCGCTCACCGATCCGCGCAAGGAGTCAGAATGGGTTCGCCTGGTGGCGGCGCCATTTCGCCTGAGCGGGTGCTTGCAGCGGTGGAATATGTTTTCGCCCGATGCTAGCGCCAACGATCTATGGTGGGTGCTGGAGGTGGAGACGGCCGACGGCCGGCGGCTCAACGCCTTCAATCCTCGCCAGAAGTCCTCGTTCGAGCAGCCGCTGCGAACCCAGCGGATGTTCAACAGCGTGATGGGCGAATATTTCAAGCACGGCATGTTTGTCGAGGCCGATCCGGCTTCGGCCGAGTCGCAGATGGTGGCTCGCACGCTGCTGGAGTATTTTGCCCGGCAACTTCAAACCAAATGGGAGCAGCTTCAGCCCGCAAAAGTGCGCGTCTACCGCATGCTCAAGCAGGCGCCCAATCCGCTACGGCCCGATGCGCACCGGATGAAGCTCATCCACAAGGTCGGGGAGCATGACATCGCAACTGGCCAGTTCGAGCCGGCGGACAAGTTCGCCTACGGCATCTTGTACCGCAGCGACGGTACCCGGTATCGCGAAGGTTCCGTCGAATGGAAAACCATGCTCGAACAGGGGCGCTGGCTCACCTACCGGCCCGATGGCAAAACGCTTTGGTCGGTTGTGACCGTGCGCGACGGCATTGTTGATGGACCGGCCACGGCCTGGGATGACGACAACCTCCGCATGGTGGGTTACATGCGGGACGACAAGCACGACGGTTACTGGCGGATCTATCATCCCGATGGCTGGAAGTTCTCCGCCGGCCGGTTTCGCGATGGCAAGCGTGTCGGGGTCTGGGAAAAGTACTACCCGGGCGGGGGCCGGCAGCAGCAGTTGACATTTGTCGATGGCGTCGAGAATGGCCCCGCGATGAGTTGGTACGACAACGGCCAACCGTGGCGGCGCGGCGAAT
>CAZEEG010000001.1:18835-39840 GCA_964511065.1 uncultured Pirellulales bacterium
GGATAGGGGGGAGCAAATCGTATATCTTTTAGCGATAGGACGTTGAAGCGCCGGCGTGCATTGAAATCCGTTTGACAGAGCCAGGGGTGCGGATAGAATGCCAATGTTCGAGGGGCGTGGCGATGTGCCGCGTCCCAGCAGGTGGGTTGATCCCCCACGAGGCCCTGCCAACCACCTCAGCGGTAGCGCCCGCCTGTTTGGTCCCACCCGTGTTTCGCTGCGGCAGCCGGATGAACGGCCCACCATGCCTGCCAAGTGCCAGCGGCAGCAAACACCTGTTTGATCTTGGCTTTTGAGGTGTCCTATGCCCGCCATCTTCGCAATGTTTGGCTTAGGCCCTGGAGAGCTGATGATCTTTGCCCTGATTGTCCTGCTCTTGTTCGGCAACCGCCTCCCCAGCGTCATGCGTTCGCTGGGCAAGGGCGTGGTTGAGTTCAAGAAGGGAGTGTCGGGCGTGGATGAGGAACCATCCGCCGAGCCATCGAACGAGCAAGCCGTAAAGGGGGATCATCAGAACTCGGCCACTTGAAACGGCGACCACGCGCCGGTGGCGTGAATTCTGAATTGTTGGAGAGGGCCAGTCCGCAGCCTATGCGGAACTCGCTCCCTACTTGACTTACCCACCCCGGTTGGCCCCAGTCCGATTCCGGGCCGGTTTCTTTCAATTGTCTGAAAGGACCGCCGATCATGCACAGTCTCCCCCTTCTGGCCATCTTTGGTATTGGGCCGTGGCAGTTAGCGATCGTCGCCCTGGTGATGTTGCTGCTGTTTGGCAACCGGTTGCCCTCGGCGATGCGTAATCTGGGCCGCAGTGCCAAGGAATTCCGCGAAGGCCTGAACAGCTCGGACGACTCGCAGAACCAGGAGGCGATTTCATAATGACGGCTGCTACTCCCATCCTCGGATTCATCGGTGGTGTCGGTCCCACGGAGATGATCGTCGTGGGCATCATCGCCGTCTTGCTGTTTGGCAAGCGGTTGCCGGAAGTCGGCCGCTCGCTGGGCCGGGGCCTCACGGAATTCAAGAAAGGCATGCAGGGCATCGAGAACGAAATCCATGCCGCCACGTCGGCGCCGGTCCGCTCCTACCAAAGCCCCAGTACCCACGACGAGCGGGACGAAGCCACGGCTCCCAAGTTCGAGCCGCCCCCTGCACATGACGAACCGCAAACCAGCTAACCATAGCGACCATCAGACCACCGGCTGAGGGCCCGCCTGCGGGTTGATACGGCCCCTCGCTAGCGCGCAAAATGATCGAAACACACAGGGCGGTCCCTGCCACAGCGGCGGGGCCGCCCTGTTCTTTTGTTCTTGTTGAAGTGCAGGCGTGCCCATCCAATGGCTCTTACAGGGGGGGACTGGCCAATCTCACGGCGACGCAGCGTTTAACCACACTTCGCAGCGACCGCTCTCCTTCTTTCGGGCCGTTTTGTCGATTGGCCGCTGATCCAGTTGGAAAACGGTAGACTTGTGGTACGAGCCCGCGCCATGACGGGACGTTTGTGCCGCTAACGTTCCATCGGCACCAACTTTCACGGGAATCGGCGCACCAGGCTCCTGCGGTTGTTAAACTTGCAGCGTGGCCGTGTGAACTTTTTCCCGATCTGAGTCGAGCGAAGTTGCGATGCGAACCACCGCCGCCTGGTTCTGGAATTCGTGCCTGTTGGTCGCTGCCGTGTGTTGTGCCGTGGCGGTGCAACACGCACCTGCGCAAAACGGCTTCTCGCCAGCCGATGGGTTGCGCGACGGAACGCCCCGCGTGTTTGCGCTGCAAGGTGCTCGCGTAGTGGTTTCGCCCGATGTTGAAATCCCGTCCGGCACCGTGCTGATTCGCGACGGCGTGATCGCCGCGGCGGGCCGCAACGTGGACATCCCACCCGATGCCGTGGTGCGCGATTATAACGGCAAGACCATCTATGCCGGCTTGATCGACGCCTACAGCGAAACGGACGTACCGCAACCCAAGGGCGGCGGGTATTGGAATCCAGAGGTGCGGGCCCACGCTTCAGCGGCCGCCGTGTATTCGCCTTCCGAAAGCACCAACGCCGCGTACCGCAGCCAGGGCGTGACGGTGCGGCTGGTGGCCCCTAAGGATGGCATCATCCGCGGCACCAGCACGCTGGTCACCACGGGCAAGAACAATCCGGTGGTGCGCGATCGGGCAGCACTGCACGTCAACCTGATTCCCAAGCGCGGCAACCGCGATCAGTATCCAGGTTCGCCGATGGGGGCAGTGGCCCTGGTGCGGCAGGCATTTATCGACGCCGACTGGCACCATCGGGCGTGGCAGGCATTCGAGTCCAGCGAGGAACCCGTTACCCGGCCCCAGCGCAGCGAAGCCTTGTCCGTCCTGGGGCCGTTTGCCGGCGGCCGCGAACTGGTGATTTTCGAGGCCCAGGACGAGCTGTACGCCATGCGGGCCGACCGGATCGCGCAGGAGTTCCAACTGAAAATCGCGCTGCGTGGCTCGGGGAACGAATATCGCCGCCTGGACGCGATCGCCGCGGCAGGTTGGCCGGTGATCGTACCGCTGAACTTTCCCAAGGCTCCCTATGTGAAAACGCCCGAGGCCGCCCTGGCGGCATCGCTCGAACGGCTATTGCATTGGGACCACGCCCCGGAGAACCCCGCCCGCCTGGCGGCGGCTGGCGTCCCCATTGCCTTCACCGGGCATCAATTGCCCAAAGATGCCAAGTTTCTCGATCGCGTACGCGAGGCGGTTGAACGAGGGCTGCCGCGTAAGCAGGCCCTGGCCGCCCTCACGGTTGGCGCCGCCGAGATTTTCGGGGTGCAGCGAGAATTGGGCACCCTTGAAGCCGGCAAGGCTGCGCACCTGGTGGTCACCGATGGCGATCTGTTCGACCAGGATACCAAGGTGCTTGAAACCTGGGTCGATGGCGAACGATTCATCGTGGAATCCGGACCACAACTGGACGTTCGCGGCGATTGGGCCGTTACTTGGAGTGATGCTACCGAGAAAGCGAACGAGGCCGTGCTCACCCTTGACGGCACCTTGGGCAAGCTCAGTGGCCGACTGAACATCGAAGGCATAGAAGCCAAGCTGGTCGAGGTGCAGCTTGAAAATTCCATTCTTTCAGCCCGACTGCCGGGAGAACTGCTCAAACAAACGGGGCAGGTTCAACTGACCGGCGCCGTGGCGGAAGCGGACGGCGATCAATTCACTTGGGTTGGCGCGCTGTTCTTGCCCGATGGCACGCGCCTGGCGGCAACCGCCAAGCGCAAGACCGAACCGGTTGTAGAGGCTCCGCCTTCGGAAGCCGACGCGGCCGACGACGCACCGGTGGAAGCCCCTGCTGTCGGCGACGACAAACTGGTACGGGCGCTGTTTCCCGTGAATTATCCGCTGGGGGCGTTTGGTCGCACGGCGCCGCCGGAAACGCATGAGTGGATCGTGTTTGAAGGTGGCACCGTATGGACCAGCGGGCCGCAGGGGGTGATTGAGAACGGCGTGGTGGTGATTCACAAGGGCCGCATCCAAGCCGTAGGCAAGCCAGGCGAGGTGAAAGTGCCTCAGCAGGCGTTGGTGATCGATTGCCGCGGCAAGCATCTCAGCCCCGGCTTGATCGACTGCCATTCACACATTGCCAGCGATGGCGGGATCAACGAGGCCACACAGTCGATTACGGCCGAAGTCCGTATCGGTGACTTCATCGATCCCGACGACATCAACATTTACCGGCAATTGGCGGGCGGGCTGACAACATCGAATATCCTGCACGGTTCGGCCAACACCATCGGTGGCCAGAACCAGGTCATCAAACTCCGCTGGGGCAGCCTTCCGGAAGAAATGAAGTTCGCGGAAGCCCCCCAGGGGATCAAGTTCGCGTTGGGCGAGAACGTCAAGCAGAGCAATTGGGGCGAACGCTTTACCAGGCGTTACCCTCAAACCCGAATGGGCGTGGAACAGTTGGTCCGCGATGCGTTTGAAGCGGCCACCGAGTACCGCCGCCAGTGGGAAGCCTGGGAGGCCAAGCCGCAAGGGCTGCCGCCGCGCCGTGACCTGGAACTGGAAGCGCTCGCGGAGGTGCTGAGCGGCAAACGGCTGATCCACTGCCACAGTTACCGGCAAGATGAGATTCTGGCGCTGCTCCGCACCTGCGAGGCGTACAACGTACGGATCGGCACGTTACAGCACATTCTGGAAGGTTACAAGTTGGCCGACGAGATTGCCCGGCATGGCGCGGGGGCATCGGCGTTCTCCGACTGGTGGGCCTACAAGTACGAGGTTTGGGATGCCATTCCCTACAACGGCGCGCTGATGCACCGGCAAGGCGTGGTGGTATCGTTCAATTCCGACGATGCCGAACTGGCACGGCGGCTCAATGGCGAAGCGGCCAAGGCCGTCAAGTACGGCGATGTGCCGCCGATTGAGGCGCTTCAGTTCGTAACGCTCAACCCGGCCCGGCAACTGGGGATCGACCGCTGGGTTGGCTCGCTGGAAGCGGGCAAGCACGCGGACCTGGTCGTGTGGAGCGGCCCGCCGCTTTCCCCGTTGTCGTTATGTGAGCAAACCTGGATCGACGGGCGAAAGTTCTTCGACCGTAAAGAAGACCAGGCCGCCCAAGAACGCGTACAGTTGATGCGGGCGGCGCTGGTGCAGCGGATTCTCACCAGCCAGGCTCCCATGGCCAGCCTGGAAGAGGATCAGCAATCCAGCGATACCCTCTGGCCCCGCGAGGATATCTACTGCCATCACCATGGGCACGCGCACGATGGCCATCACCATGGGGGCCATCAGCATGGCGGGCACGATCATTAGACGATCATCGGTCGATCGAGAAGGCGCTGCCCGTGGAAACGGCCCGGGGGATCAGCGGCCCTCAGCCGATGCTGCCAGGGCCAGTGCGCCGTGCAACACCACTTCCTCGCCCAATGCTGCGGGAACGAGGCGATAACTTGCCGCCAGCGGTGGAAATACATACCTGGCGACGGCCTCCCGCAGGGGTCCCAGGAAAAGGGCTTCGCCCATCAGGGAGACCCCGCCGCCTAGGACAACCACCTCGGGCGCAAACAGGGTGATCACCTGCGCGATCGCCCAACCCAGTGCCGTTGTTGCCCGGTGCAAAACATCCAAGGCGATTTCGTTCCCGTCCCCCGCAGCTTGCGCGACCATCTTGGCGGTCAGTTGATCCACACGGCCATCGCACCGTTCGAGCAGGTCAGCCGCATGTTCTTCCGCGGCTTCTTCGGCCTCGATGAGTTTCTGCCGGAGAACTTCTGGATCGGTCGGACGCTGATCGCCAAACCAGGGACCAAGCCGGTGGGCGACCGGTTCGCTGAGATGCTCTTGGGCGGCCAGGGCGATTCCCCAGCCACTGGCGATCGATTCCACCGTGTGATCGGACTGGTCCGCGGTGAGGCCGGGACGCAGGTGGCCGATTTCACACGCTGCCTGCCCGAAGCCGCGGTAGATTCGGCCCCGATCGATCAGCCCTCCCCCGACGCCGGAACCCACGGTGACATAAAAAACTGGGTTGGCTCCGGCGCCAGCCCCGCACGTGGCTTCCGCCAGCGCTGCCGTATCGGCATCGTTGGCGATGGCCGATGGCAGTTGCAGCGACTGATCCAGCCATTTGCCGAGCTGAAAGCCGTTCCAGCCTTCAATCTGGTGGCTGCAAACGACTTGCCGGGCCGCAATATCAACCGGTCCGCCGAAACCGATGCCCACCGCCTGCACGTTATGGCGTTGGCACAGGGCCGGCGCGGTCCGGCGAATGGTGCGCAAGATGCCCTCGGCGCCTTCGGCAACGTCAACATCAAAGCGTTCCAATTCGACGAACGGTGCCCCGGCTTTTTCGCCAACGGCCAGTTGGAGCTTCGTTCCGCCGATTTCGATCGCGAGGAACATGGAGCTGCGCCGTGCTAGGGATGCCGAACGGGAAAATGCCGGAAAGGTTTACGAGGGCGCCGCGGCAGCGGCCGATGTTGGCGATCATTCAGCCGATGGACGGCGAGCCCCGCGTGCCGCAGGTTGCTGTGACCAGTGCCTGCCGTGAATCTGTCAGCCGTAGCTTTGCATGCTGTTGGTCGTCCCCCCGTTACCCGGCCTGCCTGCGCAACAAGGCGGCGGTGTGCAGGCCGGCCGACTGGTATCGGCCCTCGCCATTGATCCGGGCAAAAACGTCGTTCAGCACCCAGTGGAAAATTGCCAGGTGGATGCTTTCGACCATGCCCATATCGTCTAGCGGAACGTGCAGCCCAGCGGAGGCCAGATTCCGGAGCTTTCCGCCGGTGTAACCGGTCATGCCGAAGGTTTTCAATCCGTGCCGGTTGGCCCAGTCGATGGCGTTGAGGACATTGGGGCTGTTGCCCGAGCCACTGATACCGATGGCCAAATCGCCTTCACGGCCGTAGTTCATTAACTGCTGGACAAAAATCTGATCGTAGCCGCAGTCGTTGCCCACCGCGAGAATCCAGCCGAGGTTGTCGGTAAGGCTCATCACTTTGAGCCGCCGGCGGTTCTCGTCGCCCAGGTCGTCTTGCTTGAGGGAGCTCTTGCCGAGGTCTTCGCTCATGTGCGTGGCGGTGGTTCCGGAACCGCCGTTGCCGAAGATGTAGACGAAACGGTCATTTTCCCAGGCATCGAACAACCAATCGGCCAACTGCTGGATTTCGCCCTGGTCGACCCGCTCCAATTCCTCTTGAAAGCGGCGAATGTAGGCATCAATGGTCAAACTGGCTCCAAGCATCTTCCTCTCCCTGGCAGTACGGCAAGCCTCCATGGTACGGGAAAGTAGTTTAACCGGCGGTGCCGTGAGAGGCTAGGCGAGGTGCGTTTCGCCCGGGTGGTGGGGAGGCTGGGGATGGAATGGGCCGCCGCGCTGGCTTACGGCATGGCGGGGCGCAAGGTGTCGAGATCGTCAAATCGCCGCACCGGCCCTTCAGCCTGGTAGTGGTGGACGGTCATCCAACCAAACTCGCGTTTGTTCCGATTGGCCGGGTCGGGCTCGGGCAGCGGTTCGCCGTCGGCTTCGGCATAAATCGTGCGCACCACGGAAACCGGCCTGGAGGCTTGGGGAGCCAGTTCGTAATTGGTGCCCCGGGTGACCAGCAGCCAGCAATTCTCGCGGAAACCCTGCTGAATTCGCTGCCGGACGGACTTGGCCAAGGCCTCTTTCTCGGCTTCTTCCAGATTGTCGGAGGCCAGGATTTTCTCTTGCAGCTTTTGGGTTTCGGAGACATCGAAGCTCACCCAACCATAGGGCGGCAAGAAGGCCTCCAGCTTGCAATGGGAGGGGGAATTCTTGGGGTACAGTGAGAGCCCATACGTCACCCGGGTTGGGCACCCCAGGTTGCGCCCCAGCGTGGCACATAACCCGTGGTAGTCGCTGCAATGCCCACGCATGAATTCCAGGGCATGATCGGCATCGGCCCGGAGTGAGGCCTGGATGTGGTCGTACTCCAGGTTGTCGTTCACCCAGCGCATGGCTGCGACAAAAGCCGGCATCCCCCGGCGGTTGTTCGGCGCAATCTTGGCCAGGACGTTGTCGAGCGTTTCCTGTTGCCGAAGTTCGCTCGCTTGCAGGTAAGGATCAAAGGCGGCCGGCCAGCTAGCGACTTCCGCCACTTGTGCCGGATCGACGTTCCAGTTCAACTCCGACACCGTCGCCTGAAAGCGATGGCGAATGACCTGGGCACCTTGCGGCCGGTGAAATTCGAAATAGGCAAAGCGGTTGCCGTACACGCTTTCGGTGGCCAGTTGCGGCTTCACCTGCATGGGGAAAGTGCTGAGCCGCGAATGGCGAATCTGCTGGGCTTCATCCGAAGGCGGGAGCGGCAACCACACCTTCAAGACCTTGCAACCATAGGGCGGCGTCACCACTGCGGAGAAATCCACTTCGTACGTCACCGGGTGGGACAGCACCGCCTGGTATGGCATGCCAGGCGAAAGCTCACCGGTATTGGAGGCCGGTTGCTGCGGTGCGTTTTCTGTCGGCGTGGCCGGGGGCGCACCTGCTACTACGGTGGCGAATAAGGCAAAGCTGCATGCAAGCCCAGCAATCCATCCAACCCAGTCGCCATTAAACAGGCAAGATTGGTTGGATTGGTAAGAGCAGTAAGACTGGGATGGACGGTGAAGCATGGTTCCGCTCGTGCACTCACGTGGGACTATGGAAAACCAGGCAATCCATCGCTTGCGGCACCCTGGAAGTTGCGCCCGCCGTCCGGTGCGTTTCCTTCATGTGTCGTTGGTTGCGTATGTTGGAGCAGCGCTATGTTGATGACGTATCCGCCGTGGGGCCGGAATGTTTGCGGAGCATCTGGTATAGGCCAATGCCCGTCACCCCGCCGGCCAAGGGGGACAGAATATAGACGGTGAGGAACCCTGTCGGCGAGCGCAGGCCTGGCAGAGCCACCTCGCCCCAACCGGCCGCGGCGGCAAACAGTCTCGGGCCAAAATCGCGGGCCGGGTTGAAGCAGGCCTGAGTCAGCGGCGCGATCACGCAGATCAAACCTGCCACCGTCAGCCCGATAAACAGCGGCGCCATCCGCTGCGGCCCTAACAGGCTGGCATCGTTGGTTACGCCGGCCACGACCAGGCCCAGGATCAGCGTACCGAGAAACTCCGCCAGGCAGGCGGTCCATTCTGAAACCAGGGGATACCGTGCGGCGATGGCTTCCGCACTCACCGGGGCCGTGCCCCCGGCCAGAACGCCCGGATTGGGGAAGTATTCGCAGTAGCACATGGCCGTGATTTCGCTACCAGGAGCACCGCGTTTGACGCCCTTGGCGGCTTCATGGGCAGCCAATTGCGGCGCAAACAGGGCGTATAACACCGCGGCTGCCGCAAACGCCCCGGCCACTTGCGAAACAATGTACGGCACAACCCGAGTCGCCGGGAACAACCGCCAGGCGGCCATGCCGACTGTAATCGCGGGATTGATGTGGGCGCCACTGACGGCCCCCACGCTATAGATCGCCCCCATGATGGCAATTCCCCAGACAATTCCCACCTGCCACAGTCCGGTGAGATCGCCGGTCAGCACAGCCACGTGAACCGAACCGCATCCCAGCAGTACCAGCAAGAAGGTTCCCAGGAATTCGGCAAAGCAACAAACGGTGAGCGGTCGCAGGGCCATGCGCGTCGAAATCTACGTGGGAAAAGAACCATCAGCAAAGAAAGAAGACCGCTCGTCCGACCGCAAGCCGCCGAGCCTGATCGTCCAACCAGCCGTCATTGGCACAATGATTCTTACGGTCAAACGAACAAGCGATCATTATCCTTAGAGCCTGGCAATTGTCAAAAGGGCAGCTTTCCGTGGAACCCTTGGAAAACTGGGAGGGAACGGGAAGTTGGGGCCAGGCCGTCGCGGATGCAATCAGCGGCGACACCCGCGCGTGGGAAAAGCGCATTCGCCGCGGTGGCCGTGATCCGGTAGCAGTTGTTCCGACAAGACAATCCGCGATCGCCAGGGAACGGCGGGGCTGAGGTGCCGCAACGGCGGGCGCCTGCGTTCCGCATTCGTGGCGCAAAAGATGTCCGTTTCATCCCGCCGCAATGCCGCCGACCATTGCTGCTGTGCGGCAATGCCTGCGGCGTTCTGCGGCGGGAATTATTGCCCCGCAAGGTTCATCACTTTTTGCCGCCGACCGAGATCAGGTGATTGTACGTCCGGAGATACAACACGCCGTCAGCAACGGCGGGCGTGGAATGGCTGTCTTCCCCCAACGAATTGGTCGCCAGCAGTTCGTATTCCGTACCGGCCTTCACGACCACCACGTCGCCTTCGGTAGAGACACAGTAGATCTTGTCCCGCACCCGGATCGGCGAACTGAAGTAGTTCTGGCCAACTCGTTTAACCCAATGGACTTCGCCAGTTACAGCGTTCACGCACGAGGCGATGCCGCGGTCGTTCCACATGAACAGCAAATCGCCATAAGCCACCGGGGTGGGGACATACGGCGCAGCATCCTTCTGCTCGAACCGCCGAACCAGTTCCGGTTTGCGATCTTTGGTACCGGGCCGCACCAACACCAGGTAGTTGCCACCGCCGCCTGAGCCGCAACTGGCTGTAATCATGCCCGACACCAGCACCGGCGATGACACGCTGCGTTTGTCGAGCAGCGGGGCCGAGCCGGTTCCGGCGATTTCCCAATTCAGGCTGCCGTCCTTGGGATTGATGCTGCTGATGCCATGCGCCTGGCTGTTGAAGATCAACTGCGGTTCGCCGCCTTCCGGCTGATAGACGCAGGGCGTGGAATAGGCCACGCGGGCGCTGATCCGTTCGGTAACCCAGCGGTTGGTGCCCGTCTTGGCATCGACCGCGATCAGAAAGCTATTGCCTTTGATGCTGGGGACGTTGCCGTCTTCGGAGTCCTGGTCGTTACCGAGGATGACCATGTCCTGGTACACAATCGGCGACGTGCCAGAGCTGTGTTGGCTGAGAAATGGTCCCAGGTCACGCCGCCAGACTTCCTTGCCGTCGTGGTCCAGAGCCAGCAAGGTGTACTCTTCAGGCGTACTCCAGCAGATATACACGTGGTTGGCATCGACCGCGGGGCTCGCCGAGGCAAAGCTGTTGAACCGGTGCTTGGTGTGGAACTCCGAGTTGTAGGACTTGGTCCACAGGATGCGGCCATCGTCGGCATGCAAGCAGACCACCATCCGCTCGGCTGTTTCCTTGTCGTCGGCGCAGGTCAGGAAAATCTTCTTGCCCCAGAGCACCGGCGAGGAGTGTCCCCCGGCGGGCAGCTTGGTTTTCCAGTTGTAATCGGCTTCGCTGAAGGTGACCGGGACGGTGTCCGCCTCGCTCACACCTTGACCATTTGGGCCGCGAAACCGGGTCCATTCCTGGGCCTGGGCGGGCGACCATGCCGCTACCGCTGTTACAAACCCTACCATTCCGGCGAGCCTCAGAACGCTTGGCATGCCCATAATTGCTCCTTAGATGGTCAAGCGATGCTCCGGCCGGGTCTGCCGACTGGGGCGGGATGAACCGGCAACATCGCCAAGTCACGGATAACCGTCGGTCCGGATGCAATGCATGTAACAAATGCAGTGGAGACAGCGGCCGGCAGCGCCTCTAGCTCCGCAGTGTGGGGAGATTGTAGGATAAATGCAACCTCTTAGCGATGCACTCTTTTGATGGATAATTCCCCCCAACACTCCCGGCAGCGTTCCTGGTGT
Source organism: uncultured Pirellulales bacterium (assembly GCA_964511065.1). GTDB lineage: Bacteria > Planctomycetota > Planctomycetia > Pirellulales > S012-138 > CALBRZ01. The sequence continues at coordinate 29,984 of CAZEEG010000001.1, forward strand.
GTGCCGGGATGCTGCGCCCAGGCGGATAATTTCCCCCATACTTCCTAGATGCCGCTTCTTGGCAACGCTTGGGTTCCTGTGTAGATTAAACGTCTTGCCGAACCGTGGTCACACCACCAGACGCCCAGGTGGCATCCAGAATTGCCGCCTTCCAGCCTCACCGTCCACTACGGGCTCGGCAAGCGGTCACCGTGGCAAGCGGTGAACGGAGAAGAAGTCGCCAAGTCAAGCTACGGAGATATTGAGCGGACTATTCCACGAATCGAGGGCGACTTGGCGGAGCGGCGTTTTCGGATCCTGCCGGAGAGTCAGAAATGGGGCAAGAGCGGGCCAGTTCATCAATTGTGCGGTTTCTCGATTTTGCCACCACGATGGTGTTACCGCCGGCCTGGGCCATGTTCACGGCGACCAACGATCGGTGCATTCGCCGGCCAACGCAGGGTTGACCGGCACGACGGACGCGAATTTCACCAGCGGCACGCCGCTCAGGTGATAACCAATCGAGCGCAAGGGGAATCAGCGCAATAGGGCAAGCACTGCAAACCAGATCCGCAAACCAGATCCGCCCGCCCGGCCACGGGGGGCCGTGATCGCCGCCGCGGTGGCAGTGGACTTGCTGCACCAAGGGGTTTCCATGCCAGACAAGCCATTGTGGGCCCAATCTGAGTCGGCACACGCCGAAACGATCGTAGATAGTATCTGCGATCGCTTCGAGGCGGCGTGGCGCTCTGGGGAAAATCCGAGGGCTGAGGATTTTCTGATGGTGGTGTCTGCCTCGCTGGCACCACGGCTTCTGGAAGAGTTACTGGCCGTCGAACTGGCCCTTCGCCAAAGCCAATCGCCGCTGCCGACCCGCGACGAACTTTTAGCAAGATTCCCCAGTTACCCCAATGTGATCGACGCCGCGTTTGCCCGGTTGCAGGCTACCGCCAACGAAACGGTCGTGACGCCTCCGCCGAGCATGCGCTCGACCTCCAATCAGGCGAAACTGTCCCAGCGCAGTCCCACGCCGCCCCCGCCTAATGCTCCGTCGTCGACTGCCGATCGCTACATGATCAAGACGACGCTGGGCCGCGGCGCGTTTGGTGCCGTGTACTGCGCCCGAGATTTGGAACTACAGCGCGATGTCGCGCTGAAGCTTCCACATCGCCGGCAATTGGACGATGAAAGCGCCGCGCAGGCCTACCTGTACGAAGCACGCGTGCTGGCCAAGCTCGATCACCCGAACATTGTTCCCGTGTACGACGTGGGGACCGATCGGGCCGGCAACGTGTTTGTCGTCTCGAAGTTGGTTCCGGGCCGCGACTTGCGCCGTCGGATGGAAGAAAGCCGGCTGAGCCACCGCGAAGCGGCCGAACTGGCAGCCACCGTTGCTGATGCGCTGCATTACGCTCACGACGAAGGGTTGATCCACCGCGACGTCAAGCCGGCCAACATCCTGCTGGACACCAGCAACAAGCCGTATGTTGCCGATTTTGGCTTGGCGGTTAGCCTGGACGTGGCCAGTTGCAGTACCGAGATCGCTGGCACCTTGGCCTACATGAGCCCCGAGCAGGCCGGCGGCGAAGGGGATCGCATCGACCGCCGCTCGGACATCTTCAGCTTGGGTGTGGTACTTTACGAGATGCTGACGGGCGAGCGGCCGTTCCGGGGCGAAACGACCGAAGAACTGATCGCTGCGATTCGTGAGGCCAAGGTGGTTTCGCCACGCCTGCTCGATCGCACCATTCCGCGGCCGCTGGCGAAAATCTGCCTGAAGGCATTATCCCGCGATCCAGCGGATCGCTACAGCAGCGCGCTGGAGATGGCCGAGGACCTGAATCGGTACCTGGAGGACTCGGTCGAAAACCCGCTCACCAAGGCCGTGGTATTTGCCATGCCGCTGTTGGTGATCAGTTGGACGAGTCTTGCACTGGCCTATTACGGACCGTGGGCCACGGAAACCTGGTCGCTACGGTTCGACCGCCTGGAAAGCAGCACTTGGCCGCGCGGAACCGGCTTCGCGATCGAAGCCCTCCGCAGCCTGCTCTTTATGAGCATCATTGTCTTCGTCGCCGGCACACGGTTTCACCGCGAGGCGTGGAACCTGATCAACCCCAGACGGCAGTCGTGGGAAGTGAACCTGATGCGGCTGCTGTTTCTGGGCATTGCCGCGTACTTCACCTACACGGAAGCCACCCGGTTCTTGATCGTGGATCGATCGCCTGCCGACCTGGCGGCCTGGGGGGCCAAACGCGGCCTGGAAACCACGGCAACGAGAGAATGGTACAGCTATGCGCTTTACCTGCCGTACTCGCTGGTGAATTACATCATTGGCGTGGGGTTGCTGTTCGTGCTGGCCGTGTTTGCCCTGTTCCGCGACTACAACAAACTGCGGCATGCCCGCCGCACGCTGAGTATGCGGTTACGCCGCGATTCGGCGAACGACCGGCAGGTCCGTCTGGCGTTTGCCAGCTTTCGCGATACCTGCTTCACCCGTTGTGCCCGGTATCTCGACGTGCTGGGCATCATCGCCCTGAGCGTGCATTTCGAATACTGGTTTGGCCGCTTTACGCTCACGGAAGAAGCGCACAACACCATGTATTTCGGCCGCGTGTTGGTTGCCTCGGCGGCCCTCTGTCTGCTCTGCATTGGCTATCTCTACAGCAGTGGTTTGCAGCAGACCCATCGGGTGCTGGCGGTTAAGGACTGCCCCGATCTGGCCATTTGGCAGGCCAATCACAGCCCCTGGCAATTCATCAAATCGCTTTTCTTGAGTAACATGAGCGGGTTGCTGTTGCTGTCGATCTTGATCCCGCTCATGCACGACCGGCTTCGCCGCTAACGCGGCCGTGTCTCGGCTGAACCCTGCTGCCTGCGCGGCCTGTTGACGCGCCCGTGCCAACGATGGCCAGCGTGAGGGGGGCGACGGCAACGGCCTGCCGTCCTGGTGAGCCTACGCCACCGGGGCGCCCTTGTCGGTTTTACCATGCCGCGCCGACGGTTGAGCCACACCTTCCGTGCGGCCGCCACCATGTGGCCCCGAGCGCCGCTTCGCCCTCCCGATTGGCCTGACGAGTTGTATGAATCACGATATTCAAACTGCCATTCCGCACCGTCCGCCGTTTCTGTTTGTCGATTCCATCGTTCGCGAAAGCGAAGATGAGATCGTGTGCCGCAAGCAGTTCGGCCCGGACGAACCTTTCTTCGCCGGCCATTTCCCGGAGTTTCCCATCGTGCCGGGCGTGATCCTGTGCGAGGCGGCCATGCAGGCGGGAGCGATTCTGCTGGCGCACCGCGGCGTGACCGGAAGCGGCGGCGTGCCTGTCGCAACACGGCTGAACCAGGTGCGGTTCAAGCACATGGTACGGCCCGGCGATACCGTCGAGATGGAAGTTCATCTCGATGAATCGCTCGGCGGGGCCTATTTCCTGACGGCCAAGGTCACGTGCGAGGGAAAGCTTGCAGCGCGGCTGGAGTTTGCCTGCACGCTGGCCTCGCCTCCGTCTGAAGATCGCGCTTAACAAGTCTGCGTGTTACGGCTCTGCCGAGCCGTTTGAAGTCACTGCCCTCGCCTTCATCCGCAGGTCGCGCTTTACAAGTTGGGCAGAACGCCATGCGGCAATGGCTCTGTACCCCGGAGTCTGTGCCGATCCGTGCTCGCTTCCCGTAATCAATCCCAGAGAATTTGCAACCGGTCACCAGCGCCAGTGTGTGGCGGTGGCCCATTCGCTTGCAGACAGGTTTTCGTCATGTCACGCCTCTTGGCTGTCCACTTGATACCGTCGCTCGCATCGCCCGAACTGTTTGTTGAGGGGAGCGTGGCGGTATTCGACGTGCTCAGGGCTACCACCACCATCGGCTATGCCTTGGCAGCGGGCGTGCAGCAGGTACTGCCATGCGTTGCTGTGGAAGAAGCCCGGGCCTTGGCGGCCACCTTCCCGCCGGGGGAAGCCTTGCTGGGCGGTGAACGAGGCGGAGTGAAGATCGAGGGCTTTGACCTGGGCAACTCACCCGAGGAATACACGCCGCGGCGGTGCAGCGGGAAGCACCTGGTGTTCACCACCACCAATGGCACTCGGGCGATGGCGGCCGCCCGGACGGCCCAAGCCGTATACTTAGGGGCCTTGGCCAATGTCACGGCGGTGGCCGCTGCCCTGGCGCAAGCCGACCGGGTCCACCTGCTATGTGCGGGTACCGAAGGGCAAATCTCGGCCGAGGATGTTTATGCGGCAGGCCTTGTCGCCCGGCAGTTGATCCAGGGGGCCGATTGGGAGCTGAACGACGAAGCGATCCTTGCCATGGCACTGGCCAAGTCCGACGGTTCCGCCTTGGACGTGTTGCGTTCCAGCCGCGGGGGACGCAACCTGATTGACTTGGGGCTAAATCGCGACATCGAGGTCGCCTCCCGGTGCGATGTCTTCGACTTCGTTCCGCGCGTGCAGTGGGACGATGCCGGCCAGGCCCACATTGTGCCCCGGCAAAGCCCATAAACTGGCAATGGCCGCGAGGGGGAGCCCTGCCGCCTGCCGTTCTGGCAATCGTGGCTGCCCAGAATGCTCGTCATTCGCATATGGCCGCTGGTATATTGGGACCGTCAGTGCCAACGCCCATTCGCGTTGCGGTTCCGCGGCGACATGCGCCAGGCTGCTGCATCGCTGCCCTTCACGTCAGGAGTTTCTGGATGAATCAGCCTCCACCTTTTGGGCCGCAGTCACCGCATCCGCCACAACAGCCGCTGAGCCAACCGGGTGTCGCCGGGCCGGGGATGCCGCCGGGCCAGGACGATCCCCCGCCAGGGTACGCGGGGCAAGGCTTCAATCCATACACCGCCCCGCAGGCGCACGGGGCCCCGGCTCCGCCGGTGCAATCGTGGTCCTCAACCCAGGCCGAAGTCTTTGCACCATGCCCGCGCTGCGGCTGCACGTATGCTGAGCCAGTGAAGTTCTCGTGGTGGGGCGGCATGCTCGGCCCGAAGCTGTTCACGCACGTGAAATGCTGCAACTGCACCGCCTGCTACAACGGCAAACGGGGCACCTGGAATACGGCGAACATTACGGCCTATATGGTGGTTTCGCTGGTGTTCACGGGAATTGTCATCGCCCTGTTGTTTTCAAGTGGCTGGTTGCGTTGAGCCCGCCCCATACGGACCGCTTCTGCGACGTGAAAGTCACCCTTGGGCAGGAGCCGCTGCGCCATGCGCACCGGTTGCTATCGCCGCTGGCGGTCTGCCTGGAGCTTTCAGAAACTCGAAGGCCGCCAGCGGCCGTTCACGCCGCGTACTTGAGACTTTGTTTGCGTTTTCTCAGCTTTGAAGGGTCAAGATGAATCCGTACATCGTCGATAAGAACGATTGTTCGCATTATGCCATCTTTCCGGGCGTCGATATTTACACCACCCACGGCGAACACGCGATGCTGTCGTTGGTGGAAATGCAGCCGCACGCGGTGGTCGAGGAGCATAGCCATCCTCACGAGCAACTCGGCATGATGCTCGAGGGCGAGGCCGAATTCATCATCGGCGGCGAGTCGCGCATCGTGCGGGCTGGCGAAATGTGGCGGATTCCCGGCGGCGTCAAACACAAGGTGATCGCCGGCGAGCGGCCCGTTAAGGCGCTCGATGTCTTCTACCCGATTCGCGAGGATTATCGGTGAATACAACTTGGGCGTATCGGACGCTCCTGGTGATGCTGGTGGCGATCGCGCCGGGCTGTGCCGCAGGCCGCTTGATCACCGGCACGCCCGACTTCAAGCAAGTCCAGATTCGCTACCATCTGCAGGGTAACCTGCTGGACCAGAAGCCCCAGCCCAGCCCCGTGCAGCCTGTGGCTGCCGGGGGCGAACCTGCGGTGATGGTGATGCCCAGTTCCGATCCCGACAAGCAATACGTCCGCACGCTCGACCTGGTCTATCCTTATCCGGCCGGCAGCGACAAGGCCCTGGCCATTCTGCGAACCGTTGCCTCCACCAACACCAGTTCCGTGGCGGGGGTGAGCGGGTTCGCACGCCGTAACAGCAACGAGATTCTTTCGCTCTCGATCCGCCGCCGCGATATCGACGCGATCCTGCGCGAACTCAAGTCGGAAGGCTACTTCGAAGGCGAAACCAAGGTGCAACCCGGTGTGACACTTACCACGGTTCTCGACGGCCAACACCGTTCCACATCGTGGGTGCGCAGCGATCGACTCGATACGCTGGCCCAGCGCCTGATGTCCCGGGGCCAACGGGTGGATGCCACGGAAGTGCCCGAACTGCTGGCCAGCATCGCCGCTGCCGACGGCAACCGCCAAGGCCGACCGCCTCGCGGAGCGGGCAGCACGCCCACCGGGCCAGTGCCCGGCGCGCAACAGCCCGCCGCGACAATGCCGGCAAATGGACAGCCCACGCACGGGGCGCAGCCGCAACCCACCTACCCGCTGCCTGAGCCAACCGCCTATCGGCAGTTGGGAAGTCCCGCTGCGGCACAGGCCCAGATGCCTCACTCGCCGATCGCCCCTGGTGCCCAAGGGTATCCGCAGGCATATCCAACCTATCCGACGACGGCATCCTATCCTTCGCCAATGCCACATGCTTCGGTGCCTGCAGCGCACGCTCCCGGCGGATACCCGCACGCGATGGCCCCGCCGGCCTGGGGGCAGGCGGTTCCCACGCCGCAGCACCAGTAAGCGAGCACAACCGCGGTCGCCTGCATCATGCGCTTTAGGCAGCTTGCCGGCGGATCCCCCGCAACCCCGCGGGGAGAGCGGCCCCCGGACGCCCCCTAGCCGGCGCACCCACGGGCCTAGTAGACTGAACTGGCAGCGGACGGAGCCGCGGTTTTCCAGATCTCGGTCTACTTACTCCCCGTTTTGCGCGTGGTTGTATCACTATGAGCCAGCCTACCGTCGCTATCGTCGGCGCCAGTTCCAACCGTAGCAAGTACGGCAACAAGTCGGTCCGTGCCCATCTTCAGTTGGGTTACCAGGTGTTCCCGATCAATCCTCGCGGCGGCGAGATCGAAGGGTTGACGGTTTACCGGTCGCTCCGCGATGTGCCGGTGAAACCGTTGGACCGGGTCAGTTTCTATGTCCCGCCCGAGGTCGGCGTCGACGTCCTGGACGAGGTCGCTGAAGTCGGCTGCCGCGAGTTGTGGCTCAATCCGGGCAGCGAGAGCGAAGCGGTGATCGAGAAAGCCAACTTTTTGGGCCTCGAGCCGATTGTGGCGTGCAGCATCATCGACCTCGGCGTGAGCCCCGCCTCGTTTCCCGACCGCTAATCCGCACGCTGTCGGATCGTCACCTGCCGGTTGGGAACGCCTGAGCGGCCGTGCGTGTGCGGCCCCTTGGCGGCCCACCGTTTCTTGTTGCACGCGCCGCGTGGGAGGGATGAACGGCCATGAGTAATGTCGCTCGCATTGGGGTTGTGACCGTATCCGACCGCGCTAGCCGCGGAGAGTATGAGGACCGCGGCGGCCCGGCGATTCGCGAGTACCTGGAGGAGATTCTCACCTCGCCCTTTGAAGCGGTGTCGCGGGTGGTCGCCGACGAACTGACTCTGGTTGCCGATACGCTGCGCGCGCTGTCGCGCGAAGAAGGCTGCTGCCTGGTGATTACCACCGGCGGTACCGGACCGGCGGCCCGCGATATCACGCCCGAGGCCACTGAAGCGGTTTGCGACAAGATGATGCCGGGCTTTGGGGAGTTGATGCGGGCCGTTTCGCTGACCAAGGTTCCCACCGCCATCCTCTCGCGGCAAACTGCCGGCATCTGCGGCCAGGCACTGATTGTCAACCTGCCGGGCCAGCCCAAGGCGATTCGGGAATGTCTCGACGCCGTGTTTCCGGCCATTCCCTATTGCATCGATCTGCTGGAAGGCCCGTACCTGACAACCGATGAAGCGAAGATTCAAGCGTTTCGGCCGAAGAAGAAATAGAGCGGGCCGCCTCCATCGCGGATTGCCCACGTCAACGCGCCTGGCGGCGGCGCCGTGGTACGGCAGGCGACCTTGAGTCCGAAAGATAGCGGAACCAGGCAGTCACCGGCCCACGTTCGTCAATTTGGGCATTTTGGCAAGCCTTGGAGGACTTCGCCTACAGCGCCAGAACGGCCGAAAACACGCGAGGTCTAGGCAGATCCGTAACTCTTTTGATGATAATAGCTTATGTTGAGGGTATTAGTAGCGGGTGATTGCGGGGAGGGAGAAACAGGCCTGCTGGAGGTGGGGGGCAGGCAAAAAGGCTTGCTAAGTCACGAGGGATTGCTATCTTATGGGGGGTGGGGCGCAGCGCCCCCGGCCGTTTAGAGGCCATTGAAATTGGGCTCCATGACGCCCTGTTGGGCGCAACGCTCCACACGCTGCGTCAACGCTTTGATACGCGCCAACCAAGCCTGGCCGCATCGGAAGCAGCTCCCACCCTCACCACGGCGCCCCGCGTTAGTGCGATGTCTCGGCCAGTGTTTGGGTGTCGGTGTCGCCCAGGCGGTCCTGAACGTAGAGCATCTGCACCAGCACGATCACCGTCACGGCCAGCGGCGCGGCCATCATCACCCCCATCACGCCAAACAGCACGCCCAGCAGCAGTTGGGCCACGATGGTCATCACGGGCGGGAGCGAAACCTCGTACTGCTGCACAATCGGCGTGAGCAGGTAGCTCTCCACGGTCTGCATGCCGATGTTGAACAAGATGACATACAGCACGGTGTCGGTGCCAACCTTCATCGCCAGCAGTGATTGAGGGATGATGGCCATCAGCGGGCCGACATTTGGTACAAACGACAGCAGCGCGGCCACCACGCCCAGCGTGATCGGCATCGGTACGCCCAGCAGCCACAGCCCAACCGCCGTGAACGCGCCGACCATGGCCATCGACATCAACCGGCCGGCAATCCACTTGCCCAGTGCCACGCGGAGGGTGTGCATCACTTCCCTGGCGCGGTCGCGCCGGTGCGGCGGCACCAGCTTGATGATGCCTTCCTCGTAGAGCTTGGAGTCGTAGGCCACGTACAGCCCGACGACCAAAATCACCACGGCCCCGGTCAGCCCCCACAGCAGCCATTGCAAGCCCGAGGTTACCGCCGGCAGCATGGTATCGGTGCCGGGCATGAGATTCTCCGCCTTGGTGACCTCAGGCATGAACCGCTGCACCCAAGGCGAAGACCGCACGCGCTGGTAGACTTCTTGCCCCGATTCCTGTAGTTGGTCCCAAAGTTCGGCCGCATGGGCGACCACTTGGGCATGCAGATACACGTAGCCGCCAACCGTCAGCGCTACCAAGGCCACCAGCACGATGATATACGACCACAGGTAGCGCAAGCCCGATTTGCGGCATAGCCAGGTACTGAGGGCATTGAGAAAGATGCCCAACAGTACGCCGGCCAGAACCAACAGCAGAATGCTCACCGTGACGACCAGCATCTTGGCCACGGCCAGGATCAGCGCGATCAGCAGGCTGGCCCAGAGAATCGTCCGCCCGCTGAAACCGGGATTCGCCGGGCGTGGAGCAGTGGGGGCTTCGCTCACGTTGATGGCAACTCGCAAGAGACTTTGCAGCCCGTGGCGCCGGGCCGGAAGTGTTCCTGCTGAAGGTTTTGGCAATTCCCTTGCCAAACGCGATGGCTGCTGGCTTGCCGTGGCGTGCAGGCGACGGTCGAGGTGGTTGGTGCCGTTGAAGTGCTCTTCGATGCCGTGGTTGCCCGCCTTATCTCCGCGGTTACCAGCCGTGCGTGCCCTGGGGTGATCGGGCGATTTGAGGCCTCGCTGCAGTCGGTTCTCGGCCTTGTTTCAATGCAGCAACCAACGGTGGAAGGCGTTGAAGACTCTGCCAAGCCTGTACGGCCAAGACCTTCCCCCAGCAACGGCCGGCCTCGATCGCCTGGGTGATGTACCGCGCCGGCAATTCAG
>CAZEEG010000001.1:39940-134993 GCA_964511065.1 uncultured Pirellulales bacterium
CGCGTATCGCACCCAAATTTTGTTTCAATTCTGCTTGTGATTGCAGCCGAAGATGCCATAATCCGAGTGACATTTGTACAGGTGTGCTGGGCGTGCAGTGGGCACCCGCTGTGCGGCCGCAGCGTTTTCTTAGCCCAACGATTCCATTTGGAGGGCATGACATGGCAGTGAATCCTACGCCGGACGAATACCGTGGCGTCACGCCGTACCTGATTGTGAAAGGTGGCGATGCCGCGCTGGATTTCTATCAACGGGCCTTTGGTGCTGAAGTGACGATGCGAATTGCCGGTCCCGATGGCACGGTCGGCCACGCGGAATTTAAGGTGGGCGGCGGAGTGGTGATGTTGGCGGAAGAATGTGCCGACGTGCAAGCGCAAAGCCCCCTCACCTATGGCGGCACACCGGTCAGCCTGTTGTTGTATGTGCCAGATGTTGATGCCGTGGTGGCCCAGGCCGAGCAAGCCGGAGCTGAAATCATCCGGCCCGTCGAAAACAAGTTCTACGGCGACCGGATGGGCAGCATCAAAGACCCGTTCGGCCACGTCTGGCATATCGGTACGCACATCGAGGACGTGTCGCCCGATGAGATGCAGCGCCGGATCGCGGCCATGCAATCCCAAGGCTAGCTCGTTTCAGCCCTCCGGCGTGTGTTGGCACGCTGGAGGCACCGCAGCGCAAACCGGCTGGCGGGTCGGAACGCCGCTGGGTTGAACTTCCGCGTGGGGGGACCGCTTAGCAGCGGGCTTTTTCCAGTTCGGTGAGTCGGGCGGCGCATGCAGATTCGTCGGGAATCTCGCCCCGCTGAAGCATGCCTTGATATTGGCTTTCGAACTCGTCGAGCTGATCGCGGATTTCCGCCTTCTGGGTGTCGGACAGCCGGTCGATGAACAGAATGCCGTCGAGGTGGTCGCTTTCGTGCTGGATGCACCGCGCGAGCATGCCGGAAACTTCCTCGTGATAGAGTTCCCCGGCCAGGTTATAGGCCTGAACTGTGACGGTTTCTGGCCGCTTCACCGGCGCATAGAGTCCCGGCAGGCTGAGGCAGCCTTCTTCCTGCTCTTTTTGCCCCTTGGGTTTGCTGATGACGGGATTGATGAACACCATTTCCTCGTCGCGGGCCTCCGGGTCGCCCTCCAGGTTGACGATGAACAGCCGGTAGGGCAGATCCACCTGGTTGGCGGCCAGCCCGATCCCCTTGGCCTCGTACATCAGGTCGAACATCTGGGCAACGATCTGCCGCAGTTCAGCATCCACGCGTTTGAGCGGGCGTGAAACGTGGCGCAGGGTCGGATGGGGATACTCGATGATCCGCATGGGGCTAAGCGAAGCTCGCTACGGGTTAAAGACAAAGCCGGCAGCGGCGCAGCCGGGCCGCCGGGGGGGAACTCCCCAGCGGCCGCTGCGACGCTGTGATATTCTATCCCGGCGCAGGGCCAAGCAAACGCTGTTTGCGCCGGCTACAGCCGACAATTGGCGATCTGCGTTTCCAGAATGGCCGATGCGCCCAGCGCGTCAAGCTGCTCCATGATCCCGATGACCTCCGCCCGGCGGACCATCACCCTTACCGCGCACCACTGCGGGTCTTCCAGCGAACTGACGGTGGGCGAATTGAAACCAGGCGTCACCTTCTCGGCATCGGCCAGGCGGTCGCGAAGAATATTATATTCCAGCAGCGAGTAGCTTCGGGCAATGACCACGCCTTCAATCCGCCGCACAATGCGGTCGCTCAGCCCGTTGTGGCGCCCGGAATGATTCTGAATGAGGACGGTTTCATACCGGCCCACTTCGGTAAGAATCTTCAGGCGGTTGGCGGCCAGGGTGCTGCCGGTTTCGACCAGGTCCACGATCCCATCCGCCACGCCCAACGAAATCATGATCTCGACCGAGCCCGAGATCGTGACCAGGTGGGCCTCGACATCGTGGCTGGCCAGGAACTGCTGCGTCGTCCGCGGGAAACTGGTGGCAATCCGCCGCCCATCGAGTTGCTCCACGCGCTCGATCTCGCCATCGTCCGGCACGCACATCGCCAGGCGGCACGAGCCAATGCCCAGCGCCAGCCGCTGCTGCACGTCGGCCCCGCTCTCGGCCACCAGGTCGCTGCCGGTGATGCCCATATCGATGGCACCTTCGGCACAAAGCACCGGGATATCGTCAGCCCTGAGGAACGTGATTTCGACGGGCACTTCGCGGCACCGTGCGAACAGGCTCCGCTCCTGGCGGCGGAAACTGAGGCCGGCATCTTTTAGCAGGTCGCAAGCCAATTCGGCCAGGCGTCCTTTACTAGGGATGCCGATCCGAAGATTGTCCATGGGTATTTCTCGACAGGCAAAACCGTAAGGGCAAATTACCTCGGGGGGGGCGCAAACGCCCTCGGCTGAGGAACTTACAGCCATGGACGCCGATCCGCCTGGCATGGTTCACGCAGAACGGCGAACCTGCTGCCGAGCACGATTGGCGTCTGCGGGGTGTGGTTCCTGGCGGTTTTCGAGGCAGCCGATGCGATTACGACTCTTTTTTGCCAGGATGGGCACGCGAAGCTTTTTCGTCCAGGCCCGAAATTCCAAATCGCCGCCCCAGTTCCGCTTCGACGGCTTCGAGTGTGGTTCCCCGATACGCGAGCATCACCATCAGATGATAAAGCAGGTCGGCTGCTTCGCGAACGAGGTGGGCCTGGCCTTCCTCGCCCGGTTCAGCGGCGGCTTCGACCACTTCGGCGGCTTCCTCGGTGATCTTGTCGCCGATCTTCGGCACCCCTCCTTGGAGCAGTTGCGTGGTATACGAACGCTCCGAGGGGTTCTGCTGCCGGTCGGCGATGACTGCCGCCAGTTGCTGCAAGATGCCAGAGGTTGACGCCAAAACACCGCCGCCTGTTCTACGGGAGAAGCGCTACCGCGGCCCGGCGAACGCCGCCGGGCCAAACCGTCGCACGATTCCAATGGGAAAGTTCCAATTTACTGTCTGGTGATGACTTCATCCAGGTTGAGGATGGTGCTGACCATGGCCGTCAAAGCAGCATGCTCGGCAGGGTCGAGACCGTCTGGCAGCGGATACTCTCCAACTTGAACTAGCTGTCGCGCGGCTTGCTGGTCGGCGGCAAATCGCTGCCAATGCCGGTGATAGCCGCGGCGAAGCACCGTCAATTCGCTTTCCCGGGGAAGCCGCGACGTCAAACGGCGGAACGCCTGCGTGAGCCTTGCATCGAGCGATGGTTCCTCCTGCATCAATCGGGCAGCCAACACCCGGGCGGCTTCCAGGTAGGTTTTGCCGTTCATGATCGCCAGGGCTTGCAGCGGCGTATTGGTGGAAACACGGCGCACGGAGCAGGCTTCGCGGCCCGGGGCATCGAACAGCGCCATCGACGGCGGGGAAACCGTACGCTTGAAAAACGTATATACGCTCCGGCGGTACAAATCGGCCCCGTGCGACTGCTCGTAGGTGGAAATGGTGGCGACATCCTGCCAGAGCCCAGCGGGTTGGTACGGCTTGACCGAAGGACCGCCCTGCCGCTGGACCAGCAACCCGGCGGCGGACAGGGCCTGGTCGCGCACCGCCTCGGCCGAAAGACGGAATCGGGGGCCGCGCGCCAGCAGGCGGTTGTCCGGATCGCGCTGCCAAAGTTCCTCGCCGGCGTGCGACGACTGCTGGTAGGTTGCGCTGGTGACGATGGTCCGTAGCATGTGCTTGACATCCCAGCCGCTTTCGACCAATTCCACCGCCAGCCAATCCAACAGTTCGGGATGGGTTGGCAGCGAGCCCTGCGTGCCGAGGTCCTCCGGGGTGTCGACCAGCCCTCGCCCAAAGAGCATTTCCCAAAGGCGGTTCACCGTCACCCGGGCCGTCAACGGATGGTTGGCAGAGGTCAGCCAACGCGCCAAGTCCAGGCGGTTTGGGACCCGCCCGTCCTCTGAGGCCGTCGAGGGAAGCGGCGGCAAGCAGCCGGGTACGTCGGCCGTCACCCGTTCGCCCGGCTGGTCGTACTGGCCGCGCTCCAGCAGGTAGGTCGGCCGCGGTCGCGGCATCTCCACCATCACCATGACCGTGGGAAGACGCTCCCGATACGTTTGCACCTGCTGCCGGGCAGCGAGCCATTGCTGGTAAGGCTCACGGATGGCTGGCTCAGCAAACACCCGAGCGAACGCCTCGCGCAGTTTGACTCCCTGGTTTTGCGTGCGGCGGTCGGCGGGCAACGCGGCCAAAGCAGTGAGATCGCCGGGTTCCGCCACAACGCGGGCTTCGACTGCATCGAGCGCGCGATCGTATAGGCGGAGGTCGTCGATCGAGCCTTGGAAACGATCGTCGCTTCCACCGCCACCGCCGATCCGGAAAGGCTCGTCGTTTTCGAACGACTGGTTTAATTCGTCCAAATGCACGTGAAGTGGCTGAGGCTGGCCATCGAAGTACACCTGGATTCCAGCGGCAATGCGCGAACCATCGTAGGTCACCAAGACGTGGTGCCAACGGTTGGCCGCCAGGCTGCTCGTGGTTTCAACCCGAATGGCGTCATCCAGCCAGCGCTTGACGAGGTTCACTTGCACGCGGCCACCTTCAAGCCGTACCGCGTAGCCATCTGCCCGGGCCGTATCGGCCATTTTGGAAACGATGGTGCCGGTGGTTTGGACGGGAAAGATCCAGGCCGAAATTGTGAACTTGTCCATGTACGTGAAGTGGCCCAGGTTTCCGGCGTCGAGCGGTTCGCGGCCATCGAAGTCGGCTGCCTGCCCCAGCGGTCCGGGGCCAAAACGCCGCGGCAGGACTGTCGCTGAACTCGTTTCGCTGTTCTTGCCGGCAGTCGGCTTGTCGGGTTCCGGCACATCGTTCTTGGCCGATGCTGCGCGGGTGATAGTTGCGGGCGCGTGGTTGGCCGCATCGCCATCGAAGGGAAAATGCCCCAACAAGCCGGCGGTGATGGTCCAATCGACGGGTTTGCCGCTCGCGGCGATGCGCTGTTCCCATTGCCGTTGCTGCTGCTGTTGCCGGTCCGCCAGTTGTGTGACCGCCTGCTCGCACGCTTTCACATGCGCTTCCAACTGTCGCAGGCGATGCTGTTGATCGCGCGTGGGAGCGACCATCATGGGCGGCGAATTCCCGAACTTTACCGCCTTGCCGTTCTCCGGCACGTTGTTGAAAAAGGCGAATAGTTGATAAAACTCGCGCTGGCTGATCGGATCGTACTTGTGGTCGTGACAGCGGGCGCAGCCCAGCGTTAGCCCCAGCCACACGGTAGACGTCGTTTCCACGCGGTCCACCACGTACTCCACCGCGTATTCTTCGGGGATGATGCCGCCTTCGGCATTGCCCCGGTGGTTGCGATTGAAACCGGTGGCCAGCCGCTGCTCGAAGGTCGCGTTTGGCAACAAGTCGCCGGCCAGTTGTTCGATGGTGAACTGGTCGAACGGCATATTGGCATTGATGGCTTCGATCACCCAATCACGCCACCGCCACATCTCTCGATCGCCGTCACTCTGATAGCCGTTGGTATCGGCATATCGGGCAGCATCGAGCCAGCGGGTCGCCAGGTGCTCACCTAGCGCCGGCGAAGCCAGCAACTTCTCTACCGCTCGCTGGTACGCATCCGGCGCATCATCGGCCAGAAAAGCATCGAGCGCCTTCGTGGTGGGGGGAAGCCCGGTCAAATCCAACGTCACACGCCGCAGCAGCGCGGCCTTGTCGGCCGGCGGCGATGGCTGCAACCCTGCGGCCTCCAGGCGGGCCTGCACGAAAAGGTCGATGGGGTTGGCAGCCCAAGCGGGATCAGTCACCTGGGGGAGTTTTGGACGCTGCGGCGGAGTAAACGCCCAATGAGTTTGATATTGGGCTCCGGCACGAATCCAGCGCTCAAGCACCCGGATTTCGGCTTCGGTTAGCGCGGGGCCCGCTTCCGCCGGCGGCATGCGAAGCGCCGCATCCTCAGAACGAACTCGGGCAAGCAGCTCGCTGGCCTGGGGCTGACCTGAACGGATCGCCCGGCGGCCCCCCAGATCGGCCGTCGCTCCCGCGAACGTATCTAACCGCAGGTCGGCCTGGCGTTGTTTTTCATCTGGCCCGTGACAAGTGAAACATCGTTCGGCCAGGATCGGGCGAATGTCCGCATTGTATGTGGGGGCCCATTTCGCCGGCGCTGCCTTGGGGGTGGACGCTGATGGCGGAGGCTCTGCCAGCGCCAAGTCCGTCAAGAAGCCCAGAGCTGCCGCACCCGCAAGCAGCAGCGCTAATAAGCGGCGACAGGCCATGGCGCCCCCTAAAGATTTGAAATAGACAGACGACCGCCGGGACGCCTTAGCGCCCGGCGGTCGCTGAGTGTTATTGATGATGACGCCGCCAATGCTCGGCCGCCGAACGATCTGCGTCGCAAGTCGTCCGTTCTCCAGCGCAATTGGCCGCATTTCGGTGGGCTAGCACGAAAGAGAGCGGACCTGAACTGCGCCGGTGTCAATAACATTAGTTCGCTGCCACACAGCCAAGTACACATTCGTGGCCTGCGGGGGGCGGCGACAAAGTGCCTTGTCTCGATGTCGCCAGTCGTTACGAGGCGAAGATGCGGTCCATGCGTTCGGCGATGAATTTGAGCCGTTCGCGATCGCCGCCGGGCACTTCGGCCGTTCCCCAGCCTTGGAAGCCGATGTCACGCAATGCGGCCATCACGGCAGGCCAATCGCAATCGCCTTCCATCAGTTCCACCTGGAAGCCCTTGCCGACACCTTCGCTCATCTGCTTCTTGCGGCTGTATTCCTTGATGTCGAGCTTGACGATCCGTTTGCCGAGCGTGCGAATCCAGTGCTCGGGCCAACCGTACCGGACCACGTTTCCAACATCAAAGTACGACCCCACCATCGGCGACTCAAACTCGTCGATGTAGCGGGCCAACTCCAGCGGGCTGAGCAGAAAGTTGTTCCAGACGTTTTCCAGCAGAATCTTGACGCCCAACTCCTCGGCCACCGGCAGCGCCTTGCGGATTTCGGCCTGCGAGCGGTGGTATGCGTCTTCGTAGGAAACTTCCTTATTCACCGTGGCTGGTACCAGCAGCACCGAATCGCCGCCGATGGCTTTCGAGTCCGCCAAGGCCGTCTTGAGCGCTTCTACGCCGCGTGCCCGAACCTCGGGGTCTGGATGGCTGAGCGTATCGCGCCAGTGGGCCGAGTCGACCACACCGTGGATCGGCAGGCCCGTTTCGTCGCGGGCGCGGATCGCTTCCTCGCGGTTGAGGCCAGGGCTGTTCAGTTCGATGCCATCGTACCCGAGCGACTTGACCAGTTCGAACTTCTCGCGGAGCGAGTTGCCTTCGCGGACCATCCCAATCTTGACGGCCTTTTTGTATTTGCGCTGCCCTTCGCTCGCTTCCTTAGCCTGTGCTTCTGCCGCGAAGCTGGCACCCAAGCTGGCCGCTACACCGGCGGCCGCCATACCGCGGGCGGAATCCATCAAGAACTGGCGACGGGGATAACGTGGTTGCTGCATGGAATCAAAGTCTGCTGAACGAGGAAAACAAACCACCCTTTAACGCACCCAGGCGCACCGCGGGATCGCTCCGAATCGCGCGGACGGCTGCCCGGTTCATTCGAGCCAGTGTAGTCGGCGCCGGTGCCTGGAGCCAAGAAACTGTGGCCGGCGCCTCTGCCATCAAGCGCGGACGGTCGCGGCCAACCGCGTGACATCATCGGCGATCCAATGCGATTTTACCAGAGTTTGCTGGGGAAATTGCGGTCCGCGGCGTGCGAACGTCGGCGGCAGCTTCAAAACGGCCGGCCGGCCTACTACGATGAAACACCGCGATTGAGCGGCGAATTGGGCAGCAGCCAACGTCGCGGTCGCGATCAACTCCCAACACATCCCAGCCTCGAGGCCGGAAAACCGATGCTCCGACGCATTCACCAGTGGCTGTTCTTGCCGTGCGTCTCCTGGATCCTGTTTGTAGCTTGTGCCGTAGCCGAGCAGCAGCAAGGCAAGCCGATGTCGGCCGAAAACGGACGGCCCAATATCGTGTTCTTCCTTTCAGATGACCACCGGGCCGATTTCCTGGGCTGCGCGGGGCATGACCTTCTAAAAACACCCAATATCGACCGTCTGGCCGCAAGTGGCGTTCGATTTGAAAACGCGTTCGTTACCACGTCGATCTGCGCGGCAAGCCGGGCGACCATTTTCACCGGCCTGTGGGAACGCACACATCGATATACGTTCCGCACGCCTCCGCTGAAGCAGTCTCTGATCGATCAAAGCTATCCGGTGCTGCTCCGTCAGGCCGGCTACCGAACCGGCTTTGTGGGAAAGTTTGGCGTCGGCGTGCCGCGCGGGTCGCAGCAGCAAATGTTCGACTTTTATCGGCCGCTCAATCGCAATCCGTATTGCAAGCTGCAGGCCGACGGCAGGTTACGGCACCTGACCGATCTGGAAGGTGACGCGGCGATTGAATTCGTCGAAAGTTGCTCGAAGAATCAGCCATTTTGCCTGTCGGTGAGTTTCAATGCGGCCCACGCTGAAGATAGCGACAAGGTGAATCACTATCCTTGGGCGGAAAGCGAAAATGGCTTATATGAGGACGCCGTCATTCCGCCGCCAGAAGTCGATACCGAGTTCTGGAAGCAACTGCCGGAATTCTTTCATAACTCCGAGCATCGCACACGTTGGTTCTGGCGCTGGGATACGCCCGAAAAATACCAACGCAACGTCAAAGCCTATTACCGGATGATTACCGGGCTGGACCGCAACATTGGCCGGGTGCTGGATGCACTGCAGAAGGCCGGGCTTGCCGACAATACCGTCATCATCTTTACCGGCGACAACGGTTACTACAAAGGCAACCGGGGCTTTGCCGGCAAGTGGAGCCATTTTGAGGAATCGCTGCGCGTGCCGCTGGTGATTTATGATCCGCGGGAACCGCAGTTCAAACGCCCCCGCGTGCTGCGCGAAACAGTGCTGAACGTGGATCTTGCGCCCACCATTCTTGCCTTTGCGCAAATGGAACCGCCTGAAAGTTACCAGGGCCAGAGCCTGCGGCCGCTGGTGCAGGGCCAGACGCCAGCCAATTGGCGCACCGACTTTTTCTGCGAACACCTGATGGATTACGAACCGATCCCCAAGTGGGAAGGCGTCCGGGCCAACCGCTACAAGTACGCTCGATACTTTGAGCACCTGCCCGAAGGCGAGTTTCTTTACGACCTCAAAGAAGACCCGCGAGAACTGAAGAACCTGGCTGCTGATCCGGCCTATGCCGATGTACTGGCGCAGATGCGTTCGCGGTGCGATGAACTGCGTGATCGGCTGGGTGGCCCCTACCGCGCGCACGAGCCCAAGGCAAAGCCTTAAGCCGAGCGCGGCTACGACATCACGCGGCCACCGCACACGTTGAGCGTTTGGCCGTTGATGGCCCCGGCCGTATCGGCCGCCAGAAAGGCGATGGCGGCGGCGATTTCTTCCGGCTCCAGGCGGCGCCCCAGCGGCGATGCCTGGCGTTCGAGTTCTTCGAAGGACAGGCCCGTTCGCTGGGCGTCGTATTCCAGGCGCTTGTCGTTCATGAGCGACCGGGTTACGCCGGGACAAACCGCATTCACGGTGACTCCCGTCCCTGCCACTTCGACGGCGGCGGCCTTGGTCAGGCCAGCCACCGCATGCTTGCTCGCCGTGTAAGCGGCACCATGAAAACTGGGCACCTTGGCGTTGATCGAGGCGATATTGATGATGCGGCCCCAGCCACGCTCGATCATGTCGGGCAAAGCCAACTTGGTAAGCAGGTAGGGTGCCGTGACATTGATCGCAAAGGTCAGGTCCCAGAAGTCATCGTCGAATTCGACGAGCGGCTTGGGATTGCTGCTGCTGCCGATCCCGGCGTTATTGACCAGAATCTCCACCGTTCCCAGCGCTTCGCGTACCTGCCTCAGGAGTGCGGCCGGAGCCGAGCGGTCGGACAAATCGGCCACGAACGATACAGCCGCGCCGCCCTGCGAAGCGATCTCATCGACGAGGCTTTCCAGTTCATTCTGGCTGCGGGCGGTGACGGCCACGCGGGCGCCTTGCGCTGCCAGGGCCTGGGCCGCCGCCCGACCGATGCCCCGGCCGGCGCCGGTCACAAGTGCAACGCGGTTCTGCATGCTGTTGCTTTCCTAGTGGACGAGTCAAAGAAGGCTGCCGGCGCGCTAGCGCGTACCGCCAGGGAAACTGCCGGCGTGCACTGTTGCTGGCGCGCAACTGGAACACCTGGCGAACACTCGCTGCCAGTACGGGCGACTACTCTCCGGCGGAAGCAGCATTGAGCATGGCGGTCACGATCTCGTCAAGTTGCTTCAAGCCGGCGTTGCGATCCACCTCGTAGTTGCCCACATGATAATGGGCGATCTTGCCGTCGCGGCCCACCACGACGAACAGCGGCAGCGGAGCGCCCAGAGCCTGCGGATCGCCAAACCGCGAGAGCACGCGGCCGTCGTCCAACAGCACCGGATAATCGAGGTTCATGAAGCTCACCAGCTTCTTGACACTGCGGACCACCTGGCTCCGCGTGGAAGGTTCGCCCAGCCCTCGGTCCACGGCAACGCCGTAAACCTTGATGCCCTCGCCCTTGCGCTTTTGATACAGGAAATCGAGATAGCCAACCTGGCCGTATGGCTCCTTGAGCGGCGCGTCGCGGTATTCCCAAAAGTGCAGGATGGTGACGTTGCCCGCTAGCTGATCGCTGCGGAACGTCTCGCGGCTGGTCCCTTCCAAGGCAAATTCAGGCGAAGGCTTTCCGAGTTGCTCGCCCGTCAGCCGCTGGACGGCGGAATCGCGATCGGTTTGTTCCTCCAGGTCGCGGCGGGCTGCTGCCATCACTTTCACCAGCGAACCGCTGCTCACCTTGCTGCGCAGGGCCGGAAGCTGTTCGCTCAGCACCTGAAGTTGCTTCTTGGTGAAAGCCGGGTCTTCCTTGCGTGTGGGCCGGTCGAGCTTGCCGCGCAGGTCGAGCAGCGCCTGAAAACCTTGCGAAACCGCCACGTGTTCGCCGCCTTCAAGCTGCTTGACCTCTGAAAGCTGCATTTCCAGGCGAAACTCTTGGCCCATGCCCATGAACACCCGCTGGCGTACTTGCAGCGCCAGCGGCGAGTTGCTCTCGCGCCAGTAGATGCGTTGCCAGCCATAGTTGTTGGCGACTTCGACCTCCCAGGCCGGTTTTTCGGCGATCTTGGTTTGCCGCCGCACGGTGTACGAGAACTTATCGTCTTCCCACTGGGCCTGTGGTCGCAATGCCTCGGTGGTGGCCAGCAGCGGTGAGGCCACCTGGACGGTCGATAATCCTTCCCCGCGATCGTACAGCAGCGACGGTCCCACGCCGGCGAAGTTCCAGTTGCTGTCGGCTGTCCAGACACCAAACCGCTCGCTCCACGGCCAGCGGCCGCTACCGTTCTCCTCCACGTGCCAATACACCCGGGCCGAAGAGTCTGTGACCTCGTCGAACACCAGCACCAACTCGAAGGTCTTGCCGGGTGTGCCGACCGTGCGCAACTCGGTAAGCGGCGCCACGGTGCCTTTGTAGGTCACCTGGGTACCCGAGGCGGGAGCGGCTTGGACGGCGGAACCGGAAGCGACTGCCGTACAAGCGGTTAGCACGGCGGCCAGCGCCGCGGCGAAGGAAGTCGTCATGGGATTAGCATCCAATTGCGTAAGTTGCCAGGTTTGCTCGTTGAACCGACCGGCAAGGACGGTCATGTCCAGATTGCATTGCATGCACAAATGGTTACGCGGCCGGTGGCTGCACGTGGCGACATTCTAATCTAACCAGGGGGCAACCGGGAGCAATTCCCGGTTTTCACTCCGAGGGCGAGCATCTGGAACTGCGGGCCGTGGGTGCGGACGGTGCCCGGCGTTCAGACGGCTTGGGGCGATAAGCCTTTCGTTTTGCTTGATGCACGCATTTGAGATGGCCATATCCGGCCTTGACGGCCATTGGGGTGATTCCTATGCTCCCGCCCTCTTGCCTACCTTTCTTGCACAGATTTGCTACGAAACGCTGCCACGGCAGGCAGAATTGTCCCGGTCCGCCGTTGTGGGCGTGGGGTCGTGTTGAGAGGACGTTAGCGCCCGATGCGCTCGTTGTCCTTGGCCCGGCACCGCGTACCACGCAATCGGTGGAGTGGCATCGCTGGCATTCGGCCCAGGGGGCCGCAGGCCGGTGCGGTGTCGCATGGTCCGGCCCTTGGCGTTTTTGGCGCCGATGGCCGTGTCCAGCCTGGCCGGGGCTGCTGCGCGTCAACGGAATAAGCGGGAGCCATGTCGGCATGAAGGCAACACTTTCGGCGGCGATGTTGGGATTGCTGGTCTGCACAGCATGCAGCCCTTTTCTCAGTAATCGCGCGCAAAGTCCCGAAACCGAACTCGAAGATGCCTCGTCCGCAAAACTGGTGGGCGACGTGGCCACCAGTTACGGCCCCGGCGGTATTGTCGTCGAAGGCATCGGGCTGGTCGTGGGCCTGCCCGGTACCGGCAGCGATCCCGATCCGGATATCTTTCGAGCCATGCTCGAAGACGATATGCGCCGCCGCAACGTGGAAAACGTCAAGCAACTGTTGGCACGGAGCGACACCTCGCTGGTGCTGGTGCGCGGCGTGATCCGGCCCGGTGCGCAGAAGGGCGATCCATTCGATCTTGAAGTCCGCGTCCCCAACGGCAGCGAAACCAAGAGCCTGCGCGGGGGCCATCTGATGCAGGTGCGGCTCACGGAAAAGCGAATCATCGCTGGCGACATCAAAGAGGGTAATCTGCTGGCGGTCGGCGAAGGGCCCGTGCTGGTCGACCCAGCGGTCGATGCCAAGGAAGACCGCGTGAACGCCACGCGCGGCCGGGTGCTGGGTGGCGGGAAGACGCTCCACGACCACAAGCTGGGACTGCTTCTGCGCCCCGACTACCAGGCGGTTCGCTATTCGTACCAGGTGGGGCAAGCGATTAATCGCCGTTTCCACACCTACCTGGGCGGCAGCAAGGAGAATCTGGCCACACCAAAGAACAACGAGTTCATCGAGTTGGCCGTCCATCCGCAGTATCGGCACAACTTGGCGCGGTACCTGCGCGTGGTGCGTGCCCTGCCGTTGAGCGAAACGGCCACCGAGCGCATCGCTCGGCTGGAGACGCTGGAACGGCAGCTACTCGATCCGCTGACCGCGGCCCGGGCGGCACTGCGGTTGGAAGCGATCGGCAACGAAGCCATACCGGTGCTGCTCAAGGGGCTGGAATCGAACGAGTTGGAGGTTCGCTTCTATGCGGCCGAGGCCCTGGCGTACCTGAACCAGGAAGAATCGGGCCAGGCGGCCCAACCGCTCGCCGAGATCGCGCGGAACGAGTCGGCCTTGCGCGTGTTTGCCCTGACCGCGCTTTCGGCCATGTCCGACTTTGAAGCACACCAGCAATTGCTCCAGTTGCTGCACGTGCCTAGTGCAGAAACCCGATACGGAGCGTTCCGCGCGCTGTGGGCGATGAACAAGAACGATCCGCTCATCCGCGGCGAAATGCTGGGCCAAAACAACCAGTTCAGCTACCACATTCTGCACACCAGCGGGCCGCCGATGATCCATGTTACGGCCAACTCGCGGCCCGAGATTGTCCTGTTCGGACACAATCACATGCTGCAAACGCCGTTGCTGCTGGAAGCCGGCAAGCAGATCATGATTAACGCGCCCGCCGGTGGGCCGGTGACCGTCAGCCGGTTTGCGGTCGGCGAGCCCGATCAAAAAAGGCAGGTTGCCCCGCGGGTGGACGATGTGATCCGGGCCTGTGTGGAACTGGGAGCCACTTATCCCGACGTGGTGCAGATGCTTCAGGAAGCTTCCCGTTCCAAGGCGCTTGGCAATTGCCGATTTGAAGTGGACGCAATCCCACAAGCAGGCCGCAGCCTGCGGCGTTCGTCCAGTTCCGAGGAAGGCGATGGCGAAGCCGATGCGGACGACGCCGACGGGGACGGGGCCGACGAAGACGGTGCCGATATCATCGCCGCCAACCCGCTGCCCGATTTGTTCCCCAGCCTCAAGCGGAAGGACAAGGACTCAGGTTCCGGCCCCCGCTATCGCAATGCTCCGCCCGAGAAAAAGCGAGGTTTCCTGGGAGCCATCTTTGGTAAGATGAATTCCGATGGCTGAGCGCCGGTGACGGTCCCCAGGGGGGTGGGGCAGGCGCTCCCCCTGCCATCCCTCTTTAAGTTGCTACAATGGAGTTCGTTGCGTCGTATGGCGGCCCCTGCCGTGGGGCGGCCCCGCTATCGGGGGCCACGGCCGCTGCCGACGCCGCCAACTGGGCCACCTGCTGACTGGCCGGCCGGATGCCGGCTCGCTCCCCAACGTCCAACGGTCTGCTTCGAAACGATGCTCAAATCGCTGGAACTCGCCGGCTTCAAGAGCTTTGCCGACAAGACGCGGTTCGAGTTCGATGGCGGAGTCACCGTGGTTGTGGGCCCCAACGGCTCGGGCAAGTCGAACGTTGTCGATGGCGTGAAGTGGGTGCTGGGCGATCAAAGCCCCCGCAGCATGCGCGGCAAAGAGATGACCGATGTCATCTTCAATGGCTCGGCGGGCCGCACTGGGCTGAACGCGGCGGAAGTCACACTCACACTCGACAACCGCAACCGCTTCTTCGAAATCGAGACCGACGAAGTCCACATTACCCGCCGCGTCTATCGCAGCGGCGAAGGTGAGTATCTTATCAACCGGCAAGCGTGCCGGTTGCGCGATATCCGCGATCTGCTGGCGGGCACCGGGATCGGCGGCGGGGCCTACAGCATCATCGAGCAGGGAAAAGTCGATAGCCTGCTCCAGGCGTCGCCCCGCGATCGCCGCCTGATCTTTGAAGAGGCGGCCGGTATCGCCCGCTTCCGTGCCAAGAAGGTGGAAACCCAACGGCGGCTGGAACGGGTGGAACAAAACTTGGTCCGGCTCAAGGACATCGTCGACGAGGTTGACAGCCGGCTCAAGGCCGTTCGCGGCCAGGCGACCAAGGCGCGGCGATACCGCGAGTTCACCGAACGGTTGCAGGCCCTGCGCACCCAAGCGGGCCAGGCCGACTGGCGCAAGCTCAGCGATCAGTTGGCGTCGCTGGAAGGCGAGTTGGAAGTTCTCCGCGCCCAGCGCGACGAGCTTCAAGAAAACATCAGCAAACTGGAAGCCCAGCAGACCATCCACGAATCGGAACTGGCTGCCGCCGAAGAAGCCATCCGCAGCCGAGAAGCGGAGGCGGCGCAAGACCGCGAACGCATCGCAGCCCACGAAAGCGCCACCGAACACGAGCGGGCCCGGATTCACGAACTGGAAGAGCAGATCGCGCGGCTTCGCCATCAACTGGCGGCCACCAACCTGCGGGCCGGCGACGTACTGGCCCAATGGCGGGAAACTCGTGCGGCGGCCGCCGCCATCGAAGAAGAACGCCAGGCGTTGGAGCAGCAACTTGCCGCCGACGAAACCGCCTTGGCAGAGATCAACCAGCGGCTCTCGGCTCTTCGCGAAACCAACGAGCAACGCCGCTCCACGTATGTGGACCGCATGCGAGCCTGCTCCGCGCTCGGGAAAGAAATCAGCGCCGCCGAAGGGCAGTTGAGCGCTGTCGTTGCCAGTCGCCAGCGGGCGGAAAACCGCATTGCAGAAGCCGAGCAGCGGCAGGCCCAACTGGAAGACGAACTGGCCGTCATCAAGGCACAAGGGCTGCGAATCCGTGAGCGCACCGAGAACTGCCGCGATGCGGTGGCCGTGGCCCAGGGCCGGTTGGCCGAACGACGCCAGCAGTTGGCAACGCTCCAGGAACAATTGGCCGACCTCGGACAGCAGCGAACGGCGCTCCGCGAAAGGGCCATGCTGCTGGAAGAACTTGAGCAGCGGCTGGAAGGACTTGAAGCCGGTACCCAAGCGGTCCTGCGCGAAGCCCGGGCGGCACGCAAAGGGCCGCTCAAACGCGTGTTGGGCGTGGTGGCCGAGTTGTTTGAAGTCCACGTTCAAACGGCCCCGCTCATCGAACTGGCGCTGGGCGAAGCGGTCGGCCGCCTGGTCGTCGATTCGCATCCAGAATTCTGGGCCTACGTGCGCAATGGCGGAAATGAACTGCCCGGCCGCGTGAGCTTTCTGCCGCTCCCGGCAACAAGCGGCTCGGACCTGCCCAACCTGGAAGGTGAACCCGGCGTGATCGGCCGGGCCGATCGCTTTGTGGATACCGCGCCGCAGTTCCGGCCGTTGGCCCAGAAGCTCCTGGGCACGACCTGGCTGGTCGAGTCGCTGGAGCACGCGTTGCGGTTGTCGCCGTATTACGGCGGCTCCAGCCGGCATGCCGGGGTGTCGCTCGTCACCCTGGCGGGCGAACTGGTTGCCGCCGATGGCACAATGACCGTGGGTTCTGTCACCGCCGCCGCGCAAGGGGGAGCGGGGCAGCTCCACGCTTCGACCGGCCTGATTACTCGGCGCAGTACGCTGGCCGAGTTGGCAAAACAGCTTCAATCGGTGGAACGCGAGATCGACCAGGCCGAGTCGATGCGCGAACAAACTTCCACCAGCATTGGCGAAGAGGAAGCGCGGACCGAACAACTTCAGGCCGAGTACAACTCGGCTTCGGAAGCCTGGGGCGAACACCGCCAAAAGGTGCAGGCCCTGGAACAGCGGCTCCAGCAGCTTTCGCAGCAGCGTGAAATCTTCGATGCCGAGTTGGCTGCCGCTGAAGGCCGCTACCAGGCGGTGGAAGCCGAGCTGCAGGCCGCGCGCGACAAGCTCCAGGCGGCGGAATCCGCGCTGGACGCGATGGAAGCGACCATTGCCCAAAGCGCACGCGAGATCATTGCCCTGGACCAGCACCGCCAGGACGCCTTGGGACAGGTCACCGCCTCCAAGGTCAATCTGGCCAAGTGCGAAGAACGGTTGGGCGCGCTACAGCGCCGGTTAGCCCAATGCGAACAAGATCAGCAGGACCGCAACCGGGCCGTGGCCGACCTCGAAAGCGAACTGGCCAACTGTGCCGCCAGGGCCTTGCAATCCGAGCGCGCCATCCTGAGGGCTGAAAGCCTGCTGGCCCTGCTGTACCTCGACAAGGAACGTTTGCAACGCGAGGTGCAAGCCTTGGCGGTCGATCGCGATCACTTACGGCAGCAGCGGGCCACGGCCAGCGAACAGGCCGCCAGGCTCAACGCGGAATTGCGACGCATCGAAGAGGCAATCCACACCAAGGATCGGGAAGCGGGAGAAATCCGGCTCAATCGCGAGACCCTGGCCGTCCGCCTGCGGGAAGATTACGGCATCGAGATCGCCGATCTCGAGCAGCAGGACGACGAGGACGATCTCCAGCAGCGCGAAGCCGTCGATCGAGAGATCGCCGACCTGCGGCACAAGCTGGCCACCTTGGGCAGCGTGAACATGGAAGCGCTCTCCGAGTTGGACGACCTGGAAGAGCGGTTCGCGCGGCTTTCGGCCCAGTGGCAGGACCTGACCGAGGCCAAGCAATCGCTGGAGCAGATCATCCAGCGGATCAATGCCGATAGCCGCCGGCTATTTGTCGAAACCTTCGAAATGGTCCGCGGGCACTTTCAAACCCTGTACCGCAAGTTGTTCGGCGGCGGCCAGGCCGACCTGGTGCTCGACAGCGGCGTCGATATCCTCGAAGCGGGCGTGGACATCAACGCCCGACCGCCGGGCAAGGAACTGCGCAGCATCTCGCTGTTGAGCGGCGGTGAAAAGACGCTGACGTGCGTGGCGCTGCTGCTGGCGCTGTTCCGCAGCCGGCCGAGCCCTTTCTGCATGCTCGACGAAGTGGACGCCGCGCTGGATGAAGCCAACATCGGCCGCTTCATCGAGGTGGTGAAGGAGTTCGCCGCCGAAACGCAGTTCATCGTGATCACGCACTCCAAGAAAACGATGACCTGCGCCAACACGCTGTACGGCGTTACCATGCAGGAGTCGGGCGTCAGCAAACGGGTTTCCGTCCGATTCGAGGATGTGAGCGACGACGGCGAAATCACCGTTCGCGACGAGCCAGAGGCCGACCACGAAGCGGCCTGAACCACGTGGGGTGGGCTGCATCGGCCGCAGTGGAAAAGCCACGTAAGACGCGAGAAGGTCGTCATCCATCAAACGTGCGGCAACCCTGCTTGATTGGCGAGGCTGGCCATATCCGACTGCCGCACGCTCGGCGCCGCAATCCTGCGGTTTTTCTGTTGCAATCGGCCGCACTTCGACGGGGCCGCGTCAAATAGCGCGGGCAATTCGCTGCGCAGGTTTCAATGATCGTTACCTTGGCTCCATATCCGTTCAAAAACGCCACGTTCGTCGATACTTCCATGGACTTCCAGAAACTGCCACGCTTCAGCGATCGACGCAGCCTGATCGTCTAGCTGGATCAATGCCTGGGCGGCAAAGGCGCGGATCTCGGGAACCCAGTCCAGCCACATGCGATCGATCAGCAGTCGCTGCTTGTATTCCGTATCGACCGGCCCCTGGAAAATGGCTTTCAGGGCAGTGAACCGTGATAGCCCCGTGTCCCCAAAAATCGGCGGACCTGGCGGCACCAGGCCGGCCTGAATCATTTTGGGGTAAATCGTCGGGTCTTCAAAAAACAGGCTTTCGCAGCCATCGACGAAGTTGGACCAGGGCCCCGCCCTCAGGCACAGTTCCAGGGCCGTCATAGCCAGGTCGTATTCTTCGGAGTCCAGCTCGGCAACATGCAAGATCGTGGCATACAACTCGACGACATCAATCGTCACTCGGCATTTGTGCAGTTGGGCAAAGAAATCGTCAACACTAGGGCACATCGCCAACAGCGGTTCAACAAGCACGTTGGCGCGTCGTCCCCACTTCCTGATAGCCTCCACGACCGGGGAAAAAAGCCAATCCGGGTCCGCCTTCATCAAAATTTGGCCCAGCACCGCCACGATCTCTTCGGCGCCGTCCGGATCGATGGGCTGCTGGCTGAACCGGCCCAATGCGTGGACAACGGCCAATTTGATATGTCGCCACGTATCCTCATTGAAACATTCAATCAACCGTTTGCGTACGCGGGCATCGTGATATCCGAGCCTGCCAATGGCCTCGATAACGCCAATCCTGGCCCCCTTCATTTTCTTGTCATCGCTAAAGAGGGCATCCAACAAACCGGCCTGAATCTCGGGCGTGTCGCAGCCCAAGATGCCAAGCGCCTTGGCGGCATGGATGCGGCCGTCTTGGCTGCGGTCGCTCTCGAGCATCTCGAGCATGTGGGCCGCCACCCCCTCGGTATCGCGATGACTGGTGGGCTGGGCGTGAACGCTCTCGGCAATCGCCACGATTGCCATCGACCGCACGGCCCGATCACCGTCGCGCTGTGCCAGGTGCCACAAACGATCCAGAGCCTGCTCAACGCGCCGAGCGCCCAGGATCGCCGCGGCCCTGGCCCGGATGCCTTTATCCCTGTGCAGCAGCCGTTTCATCAACGCATCAGCGGAAAGGCGAACTTCTTCCAGCAACGGAGCATCGTCCAGGTACTCGTTGTTGGTATTGAAGCTAAAGGGGAGAAGCAAGTTGCGTACGGCGGAGGCGAGCCTGGAATCCGACGGTCGAAACGGCGACGAGGCCGTCAACGAATGAAGCGCTCGGTTAGCCTCGCGCAGAATCATGAAGTCCGTCGTCTTGAACGCCTCGCTCCAGTGCTCAAGCATCGTCGGGATTTCTTGGCACACGGCAATCACCGCCTGCCGCTGATACTCCTCGACGATACCGCAACCACGCAGCGCCCTGAGGGTTTCTAGAATGCCTTCGCCGTCTGGAGGGACTTCGTCGCAACTGGCTTTCAACAGCTCCAGGTAACCGGGAATGGCCCACGGAGTGAACGCCTTACAAGCCAGGAACCTGCGGGGAAAACGGGCCGCCGCGGTGGCCAGGAATTGCCACGTTTGCCGGTAGCATTCAACCTGGCTCTTGATGTCTGGCTGCTGCACCCCGTGTTCAGAAAGAATGGCAGCCTCGATCCAGTCCAAGTGGGGGCCTTCCATGCCTCGCCGCCGCGCTTCTCGAACAAGTGCATCGGCATCGTCCAATTGGCTGCGCACGATGAGCTTGCGAGCACACCCCAACAGCGAACCCACGCTCGCGAAGCATGCCTTGTCGAATCGATCTTGCATGATGCGATCCTGCGGCTGGCGCCGTTCGTGGCGTACTGCCCGCGTCGCACTTCACTGGCTGTGCTGATCGACCCCTACAGCAGTTCGGCGATCGGTTCGCCGTACGGCAGAATCGGCATGGGCCGACCGCTATGGTCCGGGAAGGTCGCCTGGTAGTCGATCCCCAGGTGCCGGTAGACCGTGGCCCAAAGATCGTTGGGCGTGAGCGGCCGGTCCTTGGGACGTTCGCCCTTGGCCGTGGTGGAACCGACTACCTGGCCGGTCCGCATCCCTCCGCCGGCTACCAGCACCGACATGGCCGAAGGCCAATGGTCGCGGCCGGGTTGCATGACTCCGGTGCGAGTTCCCACCTGGCTATTGATGCGCGGTGTGCGGCCGAACTCGCCCGTGACTACCAACAAGACTTTCTTATCGAGGCCGCGGTCGTACAGGTCCTCGACCAGCGCGGTGACCGCCTGATCGTAGATAGGGAAACGCACATAGGCGTCGTCGAAGATGTGGCAGTTCACAGCGTGCGAATCCCAGTTGTACACGCCCTGCTGCAGGCTCGGCACGCCCGACTGGTACGGATTTTCCATGACCATCGTGACGAAGCTCGCGCCAGCTTCGACCAACCGCCGTGCCATCAATGCCCGCTGCCCCCAGGCATGGCGTCCGTAGCGGTCGCGGAGGGCCTCGGGCTCGCGCGACAGATCGAAGGCTTCGCGAGCTTTGGGGCTGGTGAGCAGGCCGATGGCGCGGCGATTGAATTCGTCCATGGCGTCCATCATACCGCTGCCATCGATCTCCCGCCGCAACTGGTCGAATCCCTTGAGCAGCGCCACGCGGTCGTCGAGCCGGTCAGAAAGCTGCGGGGCCAGCGCGAGGTTCTTGACCTCAAAGGCCGGATCGCTGGGATCGCCCGGCACGTTGAACGGCACATAGGCGCTGCCCAGGTATGCCGCGCCAAAACTGTAGGTATCGACCGCGGCGCGGCCCGGATTGGTACCAGAGATGTAGTTGGGCACGCCCACGTTCCGCCGCTCGCGGACCTTGGCCACGATCGAGCCGACCATGGGATGGTCGTTGACAAAGCCGGTGGGCTCGGCCGGATCGCGGCCAGTCAGAAATCGCTTGTGCCCGCCGCCGTGGTCGGCGAATGTGTGAGCGATCGAGCGAATGAGCGTGAAGCGGTCGGCCACCTTGGCGTGCAGCGGCAACAGTTCGCAGACGTCGATGCCGGGCACATTGGTGGGGATCGGCCGGAACAGCCCCCGGTATTCTTCGGGGGCATCGGGCTTCATGTCGTAGGTTTCCATGTGCGGCGGGCCGCCTGGCAACCAGATGAAGATCACCGAGGTATCCAACTCGCGATGAGGAGCGGTGCTGTTGCCGCTGGCCTGGGCCCGCAGATGCAGGGCATCGGCAAGGCTCAGTCCGCCCAGCCCCAGGGCGCCCCATTGCAAGAAGCTGCGGCGGGATACAGGACCAATACAGTGGGCAGGAACACGGCGGGCAGCAGTCTTTGCCATCGGTACGACACTCGCTCAACGACTCTGAAGAAGCAAATCATCCGTCGCGCAAATAGTATCGCGATTTATTCACCACACGATTGCCAACTCGGGCCGATTGGTTACGCTCGGGCGGCAAGTGATGGCCAGATTGTACCCGTGGGGGGTGCCGGTTGCCGAGGGTTATCCTGCTGGTATCAGATAGCGGAACAGGTCGCCATTGCAGCAAGCGATTGCAAAACAGACAGTTGTGAATACTGTCAATGCAGACAGTTTTATTGATGCCTGCCCCATGATGCATGCCGCGATGCCGAAATACGCGTGATTTTGCGGGAAATCGCAAGGCTTGCGTAGCGGGCAGGCAAAACATGCAGGCACACTGTGTAGGCCCCCCGCACGTACAGGCCCCCCCTTTGAAGGCACCGCCGTTTCCAACAGCCGAGCATTCCATGCCAGCCGTTTTTGAGCACCGCCACCGAGTAACCGATGACGAGATCGACGCCCTAGGGCACGCCAACAACCTGCGGTACCTCAAATGGACCCAGGATGCAGCCTTGGCCCATTCCGCCGCGCAGGGGTGGCCGCCCGAGGCATACATCGCATTAGGAGCCGGGTTTGTCGTGCGGGCACATCGGGTGGAGTATCTGCGATCCGCACTGCTCGACGAAGCATTGATCATCCGGACCTGGGTCAGTCGCTTCCGCCGCGTGACCTCGCTGCGCCGGTACGATATCGTCCGCGCGGACGACGGCGTATTGCTGGCCAGGGCAGCGACCGATTGGGCTTTTATCAACCTGACAACGCGGATGCCTTGCCGCGTGCCGCCCGAGGTGTCGCAAGCGTTTGAGATCGTGGAAGACCCCGCAAACTTCGCGGTGTGAGATCGCTGCCCACGGTTGCCATTGCTACCGTTCCGGCGGTGAAGAAGCAGGCCCCGCAGGCCAGACGCGGAGCACCATTTCCGCCACTTCGCTCAATTGCTCGCGGGTGGCGCCGCCGGCCGCTTGAACCGACATCCCCCAGAGCACCGTGGCGACGTATCGGGCAAGCCGGTCCGCTTGAATATCCTGCGGCAGGTCGCCTTCGGCCTGGGCACGCTCGAATCGCTGGCGAATCAGGTACTCGGCACCGTGTCGCCGCTTCGTCAACTCTTGCCGGACCGGTTCCGCCAGCGGGCCAGATACCAGCGCGCCCTGCACCAACAGGCAGCCATCGGGATGGCGGGGATTCATCACCATGTTGATGGCACCCTGGAATAACCGGGCGACGGCCTCGCGGGCCGTGGGAGCTTCGAGCGCCTTGGGAAGATACGAAGCCGGCCGGGCCAAGTAGCGCTCCACCGCCAGGCGAAACAGGGATTCCTTATTGCCAAATGCGGAGTAAAGGCTGGGCACGTTGATACCCATCGCCTTGGTCAGCGCGGCCAGGGAAGTTCCCTCGTAGCCGTGCTTCCAGAACAGCAGCAACGCCGTTTCCAGCGCCTGCTCTGTATCAAATTCCCTGGGGCGCCCCCTGGCCATTGGACTACCTCGAATTTTTTAGCGATTGATACATTATAAGCCTTGACCGGCAGCGGCAAGGGAAGTAATTTTGTAGCGTTCAATAAATAATTCGACGCCAGGCGGGGGTGGGCGATGTACCATCAAGCTGCGACGACACCCGAGGCGGCCTCAACCGGCCGTGCAAGTGGCGTCCGATCTTGGACGGGATGGCTGCTCAGCCTGCTGGCGATCCTGTTCCTGGCGGCCGATGCGGTAGCTAAGATCGTGCTGATTCAGCCGGTGGTGGATTCAAGCCGCGAGATCGGGTTGCCCGTCCATCTCAACCTGGAGATCGGCCTGACCCTGTTGGTCTGCACGGCGGTATACGCGATCCCCCGGACGGCGATGTTGGGGGCTGTCCTGCTGACGGGTTACCTGGGCGGCGCGGTCGCGATGCACGTGCGGCTTGAAGGTCCGGTTTTCTCCGTAGTCTTTCCCGTGCTGATCGGCGCGTTGGTCTGGGGCGGCCTTGTGCTCCGCGATCGCCGGCTGTTGCCGCTGATGTTTTGGCGAACCGGTTAGCGCGTGCCGGGAGGCGATACCGGGCGAGGGGCGATCGTCCCTGCAACTGCTGTCAGTTTCCTTTCTGCGACGGACCTGCTGAGAGCCAGGCTTTGCAGGCCGAGCCATCTTCATTTCGAAATCGACTTTTCAACGACCTGCAAGGGAGCCCATCATGCTGGTGCATGCGTATCTCAACTTCGACGGCCGCACCGAAGAAGCCCTGGAGTTCTACCGCCAGGCACTGGGGGCCGAGGTGCAAATGATGCTGCGGATGGGCGAAGGCCCCGCCGAGTACGAAGTGCCGCCCGAGCAGAAGAACCAGATCATGCATGCGTCGTTCCGAGTGGGCGAGACGCAGATCATGGCTTCAGACTGCCACGGCCAAGGCGCCCCCAAGTTTGAAGGGTTCTCGCTGTCGATCACGGCCGATGACGGCGACCAGGCCGTCAGGCTGTTCAACGCCTTGAGCGAAGGCGGCCATGTGGAACAACCGCTGATCGAGACTTTCTTCGCAAGCCACTTCGGCGTAGTGACAGACCGCTTTGGCGTGTCGTGGATGGTGGTGGTCATGCTGCCGCAGCAGGCCAGTTGACGCTTGCGCCGGTCTGGGTGAACGGCCTGCTGGGGGGTGGTCTGTTGGGTAAGGCCTGCTCCCCGAGGGTGCGTTGCCGCGATTCTGGCGGAAATTCACGCGGCTCAGCGCGTTGAGCCCGGGGGGCCCCGGTTAACGGCGACTTGTGGAAAATCGGTGTTTCACGTTCCCATTTGAGCAACAAAGGTGGTTCATGAGCGAGGTTCGCGTATTGGTTGGCACCCGCAAAGGTGCCTTCATTCTCACCTCGGACGATAAGCGGCAAAACTGGCAAGTGGAAGGGCCGCTCTTTGCTGGCTGGGAGGTCTACCATCTCAAGGGCTCCCCGGCCGATCCCAATCGGATCTATGCTTCGCAGTCCAGTAGTTGGTTCGGGCAGATCATTCAACGGTCGGACGATGGCGGAAAGACCTGGACCACGCCCGGCGGCGAGAAGATGCCCGATCCGTATGGTCCGCCAAGTGGGATCAGCAACCGGTTCGTGTACGATACTTCCGAGGAAACCGGTAAGCCACTGACCACGCACCAGTGGTACGACGGCACGCAACATCCTTGGGAGTTCAAGCGGGTTTGGCACCTGGAGCCTTCATACACCGATCCCGATACAGTGTATGCGGGCGTGGAAGATGCCGCGCTGTTCCGCACAACCGACGGCGGCCGAAGCTGGCACGAGTTGGCTGGCCTGCGCGGTCACGAATCCGGCGAGAAGTGGATGCCGGGGGCCGGCGGCATGTGCCTGCATACCATCGTGCTCGATCCGTCCGATCCGCAGCGAATCTACGTGGCGATTTCATCGGCTGGCGCCTTCCGCTCCGACGATGGCGGCCAGACCTGGCGGCCGATCAACCGCGGCCTCCGTTCCGAGTTCCTGCCTGAGCAAACCGCCGAGGTCGGCCACTGCGTGCATCGCATCGACATGCACCCCTCGCAGCCCAATGTATTGTTCATGCAGAAGCATTGGGACATCATGCGCAGCGACGACGGCGGCGATAACTGGTTCGAGGTCAGCGGCAATCTGCCCACCGACTTTGGCTTCCCGATCCAGGTCCACGCGCACGAACCGGAAACCATCTACGTGGTTCCCATCAAGAGCGACTCCGAGCATTTCCCGCCCGACGGCAAGTTGCGCGTGTACCGTAGCCGCAGCGGCGGCAACGACTGGGAACCGCTCACCAACGGCCTGCCACAGAGCGATTGCTACGTGAACGTGCTGCGCGACGCCATGGCCGTCGATCAACTTCCTTCCTGCGGCGTGTATTTCGGCACCACGGGAGGGCAAGTGTATTGCTCGCCCGACTCGGGCGATCACTGGCAAGTCATTGTCCGCGATCTGCCGCCGGTGGTCAGTGTGGAGGTGCAGACGCTGTCATGAGTGAATGCTCGAAGCAGGTTCGGGTGGTGCTGCCCTTCCACCTTCGCACGCTGGCCAAGGTGGAGGGCGAAGTGCAATTGCAGGTGGCCGAACCGGTCACCACGCAGACGGTGCTCAATGCGCTGGAAGACGCGTTTCCCATGCTTTGCGGCACCATCCGCGATCACGCCACCGGGCAGCGCCGCCCGTTCCTGCGGTTTTTTGCCTGCGAGACGGACCTTAGCCACGACCCGTTGGACAAGCCGCTGCCCGAGGCTGTGGTGGCCGGCCGCGAACCCTTTATGGTCGTAGGCGCCGTGGCGGGCGGGTGAAGTCCGGGGACTGACGCAGTGCGGTCGCTTGGCGGGATCGCACGCTCACTGGTTCTGGGGCCGGGTTTCCAGAAATCGGCTTGCCGCCCGCTGGACATAGCCATCGGCATGTTCCGCCGTGGCAGCCTGGACCTTGTCGGCCACGGGAGTGGCAACTTCGTCCAGCACTTGCAGCACATTGAGGGCGTGTAGTACCACGCGAGGGTTGTCGTGCCCTAGGGCGGACGTCAGCACCGGCAAAGCCAGTTTGGGTTGCCCCAGCCGCGCCACGGCCTCCGCGGCGGCCACGCGCACGCTGGGCGACTTATCGAGTAGCCGCAGTTTGAGGAGCGGTAAGGCTTCTTGGGCATCGGCGTTGCGAACGGCACATCCAACGGCGCCCCAATATCGCAGGCCGGCATCGTCGGCCTTGAGCAGTGCGGCGAGCTTGGGCACGTCGGCGGCCTCGCGACCGGCGGCCCGTTCCGCCGCCGCCATCAGTTGCTCCAGCGGATACTGCTGGTTGTCGCGTGCCATTTCGTAGATGGTGCTTTCGCCGGCCCTGGCCATCATCTCAGCCTCTGGCAGAAAGCCGGTGTCGCGAACGGCCAGCAGATGCCTACGGTTCTCTGCTCGAAGTTTCTGCAGGATGTCCTGGTAGTTTGGATCGTTGGCCAGGTTGTTGACTTCCCAGGGATCAGCCTGCGTGTCGTACAGTTCCTCGGCTGGCTTGGTACGCCAGAAGATGCTTTGAGCGTCGTTGGTCTTGCCGCTGAGGAAGGCCGCTTCCCATGAGCGCGTGGCCGGCATCCGCCACAGGTATTCCAGGTGCTGCCCATAAATGCGGTGCGGCATGTAGTTGCGGATGTACTTGAATTGCTTGTCGCGCACGGCCCGCATCATGTCGTAGCGCTCGTCCATCCGGCCTCGAAAACAGTAAACGTAATCGCGCGGCGTCGTTTGCTGTTCGCCCAGGAAGGCCCGCCCTTGCATGTAATCGGGGATGGGCACGCCGCACAGGCTCAGCACCGTTGGCGCCAGGTCCACACAACTCACCAGGCGATCGGTTTCGCTGCCAGGTTCGCCCGGCGCCAGATGCTGGTATTTCTTGGGGAAATGGATCACCAGCGGGATATGCACGCCGGTATCGTACAAGAAGCGTTTGCTCCGGGTGAGAATTCCGCCGTGGTCGGAGTAGTAGAAGACGATGGTGTCATCGGCCAGTCCGTCTTTTTCCAGTTCGCTGAGGATGCGGCCCACCTGGGCATCCATGCGCGAGATGATCTCGTAGTACTCGACCCAGTTGCTGCGAATCTCGGGAGTCTCCGGGTGATACGGAGGCAACGGCAACTTGGACTCCAGCAGTCGCTGCTCGACGTTGCTCTTGTGTAACGAGCTTTCGTGTGAAATTTGAATGTTGAAGACCGAGAAGAACGGCTGACCCGGCTTGCGATTGCGGTAATGCCCGTTGCGGATTTCGTTCCACGATTCCTCAACCACGGGCGTCAGGTTGTAGTCGGTCTTGCTGTTGTTGCTGCAATAGTAGCCGGCTTTGCGGAGATGCTCGGGAAACAGCCGGATCAACTCGGGAATCCGGTTGGTGCTCCGCATATGCTGTGTACCCAGGCTCGATGCATAGCAACCGGTGATGATCGTGCTGCGGTTGGGGGCACACACGGGAGCGGCCGCAAAGGCATTGCGGTACAACACGCCGCGGCGCGCCAGGCCGTCGATGTTGGGCGTGTTGGCGAACTCGTCGCCGTAGCAGCCCAGGAATGGCCCGTTGTCTTCGCTGACAATCCACAGGATGTTGGGCCGGTCGGCCATGCGGTCTGCTTCGGCCGCTCCGATCAGGCTGGGAGCAAGCGCCATCGCCCAGGCAAGTGCCAAGACCATGCTGGCAACCGCGTGTTGCCGTAGCCGACTGCCCTTGAGCGCCCGCTGGCAAACGGCGGGTAATGTCGAAGGGCCATGTACGCTTGACTTGAACATCCAACCCACCTTTCTGGTTCGAGCCCATTGTCCCTGGGGTGCAGGACCGGCCAGTTTCAGCGCTTTTCCCGGTTAGCGCGATGGCGCCGGCAGTGCCGATTATAGCCGCTGCATCCCCCCAATTGGTCCCGCCCGCTCAAGTTTGCTGAACCGGCACGGCCTTTCTAACCGATCGCAGATACATGCGGCCGTTGGCCGTGGCGGCGGTAAATGCGCGCGGGCTTTCCGTCTTGGATGCTAGCCGCGCACGCTACGACCTACGGTTGCCATGTGCAGTGACGCTAGCGTTCACGCCGCGTGCTCCCTCGCAAATGCCATGGGCCAAGCGGCAGCATGCGCCACGCACGGCCGGGATCCCTGCCCTGGTTGCCTGCCTGTGAGAGCGTTCACGCGTTGGTCTTTCTTGGTTTCCCCCCGTTGATGCGGCATGGGACGAATCACTTCCAACATTGGCCTGATCACCGGCCTGCCGATCACCGAAACCGTGGACCAACTGATGAAGGTCCAGGCTCGGCCGCGCGATCTGTTGGTCTCGCGCAACGAGAGGAACAGTCTCCAGCTTGACGCACTGACCAACCTCACTGGCCTGACGCTGTCGCTGCAGGTCATGGCCAAGAACCTGGGTAAGCTCGAGAATTTCAGCGAAACCAAGGCGACCAGCAGTACACCTGCCGCGATCTCGGCCACGGTCACCGGCAAGCCGGCGGTTGGCAGCTACACCTTCACACCCATTCAACAGGCCCAGGCGCACCAACTCATCAGTTCGGGGCTCCCCAGCGATACCGAACCCCTTGGACAGGGCACGTTCACCTTCCGCTTCGGCGGCGAAGTCGACGAAGGGCTCAGTTTAGACCTCATCAATGGCGGCGCCGGATTCCAGCGGGGGAAAATCCGCATCACTGATCGCAGCGGCGCCAGCGCGGAAATCGACCTCCGCTATGCGCGAACCATCGACGACGTCCTCGATGCCATCAACGGCAACAGCGAGGTCAACGTGACGGCCGCCGCCGTGGGCGACCGCCTCCAGCTTACCGACCACACCGGGCAGACGGTTTCGAACCTGAAGGTGCAGGAGGTCGGCGCGTCGCAGACGGCCGCTTCCCTCGGCCTGGCCGGAATCAATGCGGCCTCCGAGACGGCACTCGGTGAGGATATCGTCTCCCTGTACGACGGTCTGCGGCTCGATCTCTTGAACGACCGCACCGGCGTGGGCATCGACAAGGCATTGCCCGATCTGACGATTCATTTTCGTGACGGCACCAGTACCACCATCGACCTGCGGCCGCTCGATGGATCCACGCAGTACGCGGCGGGGCAGACGGATGCCGCGGCGGGCCTCGATGCTGCCGTTCGATTCACGGCCCGAAATGCCGGCTCGGCATTGGCCGGTGTGAACGTGATCTTCGAGAACAATCCTGGAATTACGGCAGGCGGGGAAACCGTCGCATACGACGAACATTCGAAAACGCTTACGTTTCAGATCGAAGAAGGCGTCACCACTGCAAACGATATCGTGGCGGCCTTGAATAACGATCCCACGGCCAGCAGCTTTTTCACGGCTTCGCTGGTCGCCGGCGGCAGCGGTCATGGAATCGTGAATTCGGCCGACACCGCCACTACCGCATTGCCCACGGAGAGCCCCCAGCACCTGACGCTGGGCAGCGTGCTGGAAACACTCAATCGGGCCATCCCCAGCAAACTGAAAGCCGAGCTTGCTGGCGACCGGATCGTGCTGACCGACTTGAGCACCGACAACGGCGGAACGTTCGAAGTCACGGCTCCTTTCGGCTCCCCGGCGCTGGAAGCCCTGGGGCTGAACACAGCAGCCAGCGGCGGCACGCTGTCGGGCCGCCGGCTGCTCTCCGGTTTGAAAACCTCGCTGGTCAGCCGCCTCAATGGTGGGGCCGGGGGCGACCTGGGATTGCTAAACATCACCGATCGGGCAGGGAACTCGGCGCAAGTGGATTTGAGCGGGGCGGAAACGCTGGACGATATCCTGGCCGCTGTCAACGGTGCCGGCATCGGCGTGGTGGCCGCCATCAACGACGCCCGCAATGGCATCCAGCTTCGCGACGTGTCCGGCGGTTCCGCCAGCCATTTCATCGTGGCCAGCGGCGATGCCAAGAACACAGCCGAAACGCTGGGACTGGTCCACAACGCGACGGCTACCACCGTGAACGGCGGCAACCTTCACAAACAGGTGGTCAGTGCGAACACCGCGCTGGCGGAACTGAACGGCGGCGCTGGCGTGCCCAAGGGTTCCATCCGGATCACGGGAACTAACGGAGCTTCGTTCCAGATCGACCTGGGCGGCGACTCGATCAAGACCGTCGGCGACGTCATCGGAGAAATCAATCGCATTGCCGTCGGCGTGAAAGCCCGCATCAACGACACCGGCGATGGCATCCTGCTGTACGATACCGCGGGCGGGGCGGGCAATCTCACCGTGACCGAGAACGGCGGAGCCACGGCTGCCGCGCTGCGGCTCCTGGGGCAAGGGCAGCAGGTCGAAATCGACGGGCAAACCCGATCTGTAATCGACGGCTCGACCACCTTCAAGATTCAGCTCGATACCGACGATACGCTGGACGACTTGATCGCCGCCATCAACGAATTGGGGGTGGGCGTCACCGCTGCCAAGTTCAACGATGGTTCCGGTATCCAGCCCTACCGGCTCTCGCTCACCAGCAACCGCACCGGCCTGGCTTCGCGGCTATCGGTCGATACGTCGGACTTCAACTTTTCGATGGCGACGGCGGCCCATGCTCGCGACGCGCTGCTGCTGGTGGGCAGCCCCGATGGCGGAGGCGCCGGTATTGTCGCGGCCAGCAGCAACGGCAGCTTCAGCGGCGTGGTTCCTGGCGTCACGCTCAACGTGCTTCAGGCCCAAACCGCTCCCGTGACGATTACCGTCGATAGCGTCACCACCAAGCTCGTGGCCGGCGTGCAGGCCTTTGTCGACGACTACAACAGCCTTCGCGAAGGGATCGACAAACTCACCGCGTTCAATGCGGAGACAGGCCAGGGATCGATCCTCAGCGGCGAGGCCAGCGTGCTGCGGCTCGAATCCGATCTAGGCCGATTGCTGAGCGGGCGGTTCTTCGGAACCGGCTCCATCCAGGCCCTGGGCACGGTCGGTGTGACATTCAACGACGACGGCACCCTATCGTTCGACTCCGAAAAGTTGAAGGCCAAGTTCGCCGAAGACCCTCAGGGCGTCCAAGAGTTCTTCACCACCAAGGACAACGGCTTTGCAGCCAGGTTGGATAACCTGCTCGAACAGTTGGTGGGTCAGGATCACTCGCTGCTGGTAAGCCGCTTGGATACGCTTAACCGCCGCATCGAACTGAACCAGCAGCGGATCGACGCCTGGAACGTGCGGCTGGAGAAGTATCGAGAGCAAACGACGATGAAATTCATTCGCCTCGAAGAGGCGATTGCCAAGATTCAGAACAACCTTTCCGCCATCAACGGCATCGCGGCGTTGCCGCCGCTTGTGTGACCTCCAAGCCAACTGTGAGCTATGCACCACGCCCACGACGACTATCAAACCAACGAGATTCTGACCGCCCCGCCGGCCAAACTGCATCTGCTGCTGCTGGCAGGCGCTGCCCGCAAGACGCGCCAAGCCATCCAATGGCTGGAACAGGATCAGGACTCGGAACACGCCACCGATGCCGTGATCGTGGCCCTGCAGATCATGGGTGAACTGATGGCGTCGCTTAAGCCGGCCCACCATCCCCAGTTGGCCAGGCAGGTGGCCGGCGAATATGTGTTCATCGTGCGCTCGCTGTCGGAAGGCAATTTGCGCCGCGATGCGACGATGCTGCAAGACGCGCTGCGGATCATCGAGTTTCAGCTCGAAACGTGGCGGCAACTCAATGAGCAACTCCAACAGCAGGGAGAAGGCGCGCCGCCCCAGCCAAACCAGGGTCTGCCAGGCGCTGCCCTGGAAAGCCCCCCTGAGAAACATCCGCCGATTTCGCCCCCGAAAGTTCTCAAAGGCTCAACGGCTTCCCACTCGTCAATCGGCGCGCATCACAGCGACGAACCTTCCATCTCCGCCGGGCTCGATCTGGACGTATAAGTGTTCCGCCGCGGCAGCGGCGATTGGCCCTCTGCAATGCCGGCTTGCCTGGTCCGCATTTCCTGGTGACAGGGCGCGGTTCGGGTGACGCAGGCTGGCGCAGGTAAATACCTTGACCAGCGCCGAGCCCGACTGGTAGGGTACTGGCTGGACCACCCATGCTGGGGGGGGCAGTCGGAGGACCAAACCATGTCGAACTGGTGGCGATGCGCGGCAGCGATGCTCTCGTGCGCACTGTGTCTGGCAGCCTTTCCCGAGGTGCGTGGGCAAGAGGGGGCAGCGAAATCCAAGTTCGAGGCCGCCATGGAAATTGCCTCGCAAACCGGCCGACCGGTACTGGCGGTAGGAACCCGCGATACATGCGGGCTGTGCAAGGCGTTTCTGGCTGAATTGCAAAGCGACCGCCAGGTCCGCCTGGTAGCGAGCCAGTTTGTACCGGTCCAGATCGACATCGACGAGCCCGCTCAGCGCAGCGCGCTGGCCAGGTACCGCCACGACGGCAACGTCCTGCCGGTCATCTGGATCATTCGGGCCGACGGCGAGCAGCTTTACGGCCACGCGGGAGCGCCGGAACGCACGGCACCGTTCCTCGCGGAGCATTTGAAACGCTCGGGTACGCTGCTGAGCGGCCAGCAACTTGCCCAATTAACCGAAGCGGTGGAAAAGGCCCAGTCGCTGGTCGAGGCTGGCAAAATCGAGCAGGCTGTGCCGCTGCTCAAGCGATATGCAAACTCGGGCAGCTACGCAGCGGCGGCCGTGCAAATGGATCAGTTGGCCCAGGAAGTTGCGTCAGCCGGCAAGAGCGCGCTGGAAGCCGCCGAGCAGGGCATGCAAGCAGACTCGCCTTCATTGGATGCCGCGCTGGCTTTTGTCGAGGTCCAGCACCAATTCGGTTCGCTCCCCGAGTTGACCATCGCCATTCGCGACAAGGCCAGGGAGTATCGCAAAGACGAAGACCGAGCGCCCCTCCTGGCCCAAGCTGAGCTTTTCCACAAAGCCCAACAATACGCGGCGGAAGGTAAAATCCGCCAGGCTGCCAGTTATTTCCAGGGTTTGAAGCAGCAGCACCCCGGCACGCCCGCGGCCGAACGTGCCGAGCAGGCATTGGCAGAATTGGATAATGCGCCGGCGGAAACCACGCCTTCGCCCCGCAGCAGCGACAACGATCCCAAGGTGCGCCAAGCCGCATCGTACCTGCGATTTGGCAAGACCTTCCACTTCACCAATGCCGACAACGCCCGCAAGTACTACGAGAAGGCGATCGAAGCCGCCCCCAATTCCGAACACGCGGCAGAAGCCCGCAAACTGCTGAGTCAACTGGATTGAGGTGTCCCACGCCACACGCGGCGCCGCCGCTTCGGGGCCAGCGCCTTCGACCAGTACGCGCGCATCTTGAATGGACGTAAGCCGCAGCACTGGGACGCCCGGATTCGCCGCAGTGCGGGGGGGAGGGGCCCTGCCTATTCCTTGCGCAGCGAGGCATAGATCGGCAGGTGGCGGTAGTACACCTCTAGGATGTACGTCGAAAGGCACGTGACGTATAGCCGGCCTGCAAACGGACCCCACTCGTCGTTTTCGGGGTTCCAACTTCCCCGCTCCTTGCCGGCTTTGACCTGGTTATCGACGAGCATCTTCTTCATCACGTCGTTCCAGCGCACCCATTCGTCGCCTTCCATGTGGTGCATGACCTGGGTGCCATAGTACCAGTAGTAGACATCGCGCTTGGACCACCTGGGCATGTGGTCTTCCAGCAAGCGGCGGACACCCTTGACAAGCCGGGGGTCTTCCCGGTCCCAGCCCAAGTATTGCCGGCACAGCAGGGCTTCGGCCGTCATGGTCGGGGTGGGATCCTGCGTATCGGGCAAATAACCGTACAGGCTGCCGCCGTCGGTGGCGGCCCGATCCAAATACTTGCTCACCTTGTCGAGTACGTCTTGGGGCACGTCCAGGTCGGCAAACCTGGCGCTCTGCAGTCCCATCAGCACCCAGCCCGTCACCGATGTATCGCTCATCTCGTCGGCCGGGTGATACCGCCAACCACCCTGGGGCGCCTGGTTTTCAACGATGTACTGGATCGCCTTTTCACACGGCACGCGCAGCTTGGAATCCTTCGTCATCGCGTACAACTCGCAGATGGCGATGGTGCATTGCCCATGCGTGTAAAAGTGGTGGCTATGCTTGTCGGTATGAAAGCGGCCGCTATCCAGTTGTTGCTTGAGCAGCCACTTGACTCCGCGGCTGACCGTCTCCTGGTGCAGCCCTTTCTGATGGGTGTGCCCGTTCCCCAGGAAGGCCAGCAGTGCCATCGCCGTGGCCGATTCCTTGTTTTCTGGCGGTGGTCCATCGCGATATGCGTTATAGGGACCTGTCAGACTCCAGGAGCCATCGGGATATTGCTGTTTCTTGAGCCATTCCAGCGCCAGCCCGACAGCAGCTTCCGTCGACTTGTCACCCCCGTAGCGGCTGAGCAGGGAAGCCTTGCTGCCGGCTTCGCGGCCCGATAGGGCCATCCCGATCACCGGGGCCACAATATCGCTCGATGCCACCGAACTGGTGGAGAACAGGTCCATGGTCGGAGGCGCGGCGAACGGATTTTCGACCGGGTTCAACATCTGCGGCGTGAGGACGGAGTCGTCCACCGGGTTATCGACCTGGAAATCCAGGGCATCGTCGTTGAGTTGATCGCCCTCGTATTCAGCAAACACCGTTTCCAGGGTCACTTGGCCATCGCCGCTGGGGATCACGAACCACACCCCCAGCAAAATGATCAGCAGCAAGTGAACCACGCCGCTGACCATCCACGCCGGAGCCACCTTCCGAATGACTTCGATGGCGTCTTCTTCGCCTTCTTCTTCCTCGCTTCCGCGAAGATGCGGCACCTCTCCCGACGAAATGTTTCCAGCAGCCACCGGCACCGGGCGCGGGCCGC
Organism: uncultured Pirellulales bacterium; assembly: GCA_964511065.1. Classification (GTDB taxonomy): domain Bacteria; phylum Planctomycetota; class Planctomycetia; order Pirellulales; family S012-138; genus CALBRZ01. The sequence continues at coordinate 74,803 of CAZEEG010000001.1, forward strand.
CGCCCTGCGGCACCGGCTGAGGGCGCGGCCGTGGTTGCGACGGAGCAGCAGGCACCTGCGGTTGGGCTGCTTGGGGCGCAGCGGGAGTTGGCGCCACCGGACGCGGCTTGACCCGGAGCCCCTGGGGTTGGGGTTGCGGCTGGGCCTGCTGCGGTTGTTGAGTCGGTACGCTTGGGGGCGCCACCGGACGCGGCTTCACGCGCAGCCCGCCCGCTTGCGGCGGTTGTCCAGGCCCAGGCTGCTGCGGCACCACTGGCTGAGGCGATGCGGCACGCGGCTGGGCCGATGCCGAGCGCGGTTGGGCCGGCTGCTGAGGATAGGCCTGCGGGGGTTGCGCCTGGGGCGGCGTAAGCTGCGGCGCACCGGGCATGGGAGCGTGCTGCGGATAACCGGCCTGCGGTCCCACGGCACCCGGGGTCGGCATCGGCTGTGGCGGTACACCCGCCTGCGGCACTTGCGGTACGCCGGTCGGATGCTGGCCCGATGTGGGGGTGGCAATACGCGGTTGCGGGGCTCGGCCGGCTACGCGAGGGGCCTTAGCAGGATCCTGTGGAGGTGGCGGGGGCCCCGGCTGACGAGCGTCGTATGCCATACTATTTCCCCATAGTTCCTCTCGGGCCTTGGATTGGCGGCGCGCAGAATTGAAGCAGATGGGTCCACTAGCTGCGCCGCCAGACGAGAGATCGCCCGAACTCTGTTCCTTGGCTATAGTTTACCAGTATTCGCGGGGAACGCCAACGTAATTGGCTTGACAAATGCCCCTCCGCCTGGCGCATCGGCTACTTACTCCTGCTCGCAGTCCGTCTCGCCCCCTGGCCCATCCGGGCGGTATCCGCACCGATCAATGGCTGTATTTCTTGCCCGGCATGCTCGTGCAGGGTGTCGGTAATCATCGATTTTCCCTGGAGTGCGAGACAATGATGGCCGCCGGGCCACGACATCGCTCCATCAGGGAAAGACAGTTGCGGCCAGCGCCGGATTCCCCCCGGTTGGCCTGGGCAATGTATTGTAACGCTTGCGCTGCCGACAGCAGCCAATTATACTTGGGCCAGTTGTGCGGGGCCGGGCCACGCCACCACTGGTCCCCGGCCCGCCCGAATTTGAATGATGTGCCGTTTCCTTGGGAGAGCCATTGCCATGCTGCATGCCCGACTGTTGCCTGCCTTGTGTGCCGGGGTACTGTGTTTGACCGCATCCGCTTACGCGGACGACGCCCCGGGCAAGGACGGCTTTCGTTCGCTGTTCGACGGCAAGACTCTACAAGGTTGGACCCAAAAGAATGGTACGGCCACGTACCGCGTGGAAGATGGGGTGATTGTCGGCAAGACCAGCGATGGCAGCCCCAACTCGTTCCTCTGCACCGACAAAGAATACGGCGATTTTGAACTGCGTTTTGAAGTGAAGGTCGACGACCAACTGAATTCCGGCGTTCAAATTCGCTCCAAGAGCATCCCCGAGAAGAACAACGGCCGTGTCCACGGCCCGCAGGTTGAAATTGCCACCAACGGCACCGCCGGCTTCATTTACGGCGAAGCCTTAGGCACCGGTTGGCTGAGCGAAGATCGCTCCGACCCCAAGGCCAAGGCCGCCTTCAAAAAGGGCGAGTGGAACAAGTATCGCGTGGTTGCCCAGGGCAAATCGATCAAGACCTGGGTGAACGGTGTGCCGGTTGCCGACCTGGTCGATGAGAAGAGCAACATGTCCTCGGGCTTCATCGGCCTGCAGGTCCATGGAATCCCCAAGGGGACCGGCCCTTACGAAGTCCGCTGGCGGAACATCGAGATCAAGGAACTCAAGTAGCCAGGGCGGCTACGAAATGCATGGCCGATGCGGCGGGCACCGTCACATCCAGAACGCCAGCACATAGAAAATCCAACCCGTAATCGCCGTCAGCGCCATGTCCCAGGCGGCGATCCAACCCCAGCGCCGGTGGCTCGCGCTATGCGGCCCCGGCGCCGGTGGTTTGTCAAAGCGCCACAGCGCTCGGGCAATCACCCAGATCCACAACAGCGTGGTGGTGATGGCAAACACCAGGTGAATGGCCAAAGCCAGGTACACGCCGCGCGGGAAACAGGAAGAAGCTTCGGCCCTGGCCCGCCAATCGGTAAACAGCCGCAGATCGACCTCAAACAAGGTGACGGCGATCAGCAACACGCCGGCCAGGATCAGTTGGACCCGCTTGTGTAAGGCATAGTGTCCCCGGCGAACGGCGGCAATGCTCCAGGCCAAGACCGGAATCACCAGGAACATGGCCACGAAAACCACGTCGAGCATGAACGAGGCACGGCTGCCTGGCAGGAAACCGTCAATGCTGTGATCCATCGCCGCATCCTGGCCGGTGATCAGAAAACGACGCCGGCGTTGTCGCCTGCCGCGTCCCGCGGCGTTTCCCGGCCAACGCCGCTGCTGAAGGCTCGCCGATTGTAACGGCGAGTGGGGCGAAAGCGAATGCCGTTCTGGATCCCCCCCCCGGGCCCGGCTACGTGACAACGCTCGCAGCCCCTTGCCAGGCGCTCATGCCAGTGGGGGCACCCACCCGCCTTGGCGCAACGACGCCCGTTCAGGAAGCACCGATGCCACCCATGAAACCCAAGATACCCCAGCTTGAAGACCCTGCGCTGGCCGATACGTGGTCCCCAGCGACGATCGCCCGCCGCTGGGATGTCTCGCTATCGCTGGTTCGCGAAATGTTAGCCTCTGGTGAATTGCAATTCTGCCAGATTGCCGGCAAGCTGCGCGTGCCCAAGGCGGCCGTGGTTGCGCTGGAACGCCAAACGCCCAAACGATTGCCAGAGGTCACCAAAGTGCGGAAGCGCCGCGATCAGGGGAAGTGAGCCCTCCCCCCGGTAGCCTTGCCCGGGGCATCGCGGAAAGCGCACGCTTCATGGGTTTGTCAGTACCTGCGTTCCGCCGACCTGTGGAATCAGTAACCGCTGCGGTTCCATTGCCTGGCTTTCCCACCAGATTTGCAAACGCTCGATGGGTTCTCGGAGCGATTCGTCGGCCATCTGGAACGTGCCCCAGTGGATGGGCACCAATCGCCGCGCACCGACGTGGACGAAAGCCTCGCCAGCCTGTTCGGGGTTGAGATGGTGATGTTCCATGAACCAGCCCGGTGTGTAGGCCCCAATCGGGATGAAGGCCGTGTTGATGTCTGGGAAGCGTCGGCCGATCTCGGCAAAGCCTTCAAACCATGCCGAGTCGCCGGCGTAGTAGATGCTGATTCCTTCCGCGGTCAGAACAAAGCCGCCCCACAACGAACAGTTGCGGCCCACGCCAATCCGCCGCGACCAATGCCGGGCAGGGACAAACGTAATGCGGAGGCCTCGGACGGTCGTCGCTTCCCACCAGTTCAATTCGATCAACCGCCGCCCCGGCAATTTTCGCCGCAAGTAACCGCCTAACCCATCGGGGATCACCAGCGGCACCCGCGGATCAATCGCCCGCAGCGAGGCCAAATCCAGGTGGTCGTAATGATTGTGCGAGAGAAGCACGGCATCCAGGGGCGGCAACTGCTCGGGCAGCAGACCGGGAGCGACATGCCGGCTGTACAAAACGCCAACGCGCTCCGCAAAGACGGGATCGGTCAGCACGGCATGGCCAGCCAGCGAGAGCAACCACGAGCTATGGCCGATCCACGTAGCCTGGGGCGGCCCCGCCACGTTGCGCACCTGCACCAAGTTGGCCTGGACACGATCGGCAGGCAAACCAGCGGGCTGAATCCTTCTCCGGCCACGCATTTTATCCCAGACGGCCCAACGAAAAACCTCGCGCGCGGACGCGGGACGATGGGCGGGGTTCAAATTGCTGAATCGCTGCATATCGGAAGGCGACAAACCATCGGTACGGATCCGGGCCGGGCAATGGCGGGCGGTGCCCAGTCTTATTCTTTTTCTTTTGGTCGAAGCGACCAGGTCAATTGGTGCTGAAATTCCCGCCCCGCGACGACATCGGCCGCATCCCGATAGGTCCGGTCAGCAATCCACCACCCGGCCACCGAAAGCTGCATACCGGGCACCGCCCACAACCAGGGCTCCACTTGAATGTCGTAAGGCGTTCTTGGCATTAATTGCAACGTATCGCCGCCGGGCAGCGGCCACCGCGCGATCTCTTCGTTCTCGCTGCGGCAGAGCCAAAGGCTGAACCGGTCAAAAAACTGCAAGCAGGCCAAGGCCCAATCCGCGGCCGCCGCAGTGCGGACTGGCACTGCCGAAGCCGCTTCGCCAGCAGCAGCTTCGCGCAGCCATTGATCGAGCGCGCTGGAGCGGCGGCTGGCCTCGGCGTTCAAGAAGGCCTGGCTGGATTGGACATTCTCCGGCTGTTCGGCAAGGCTCGAATGGGCCAGCAGCGCGGAGAAATGTCCGCTCACCGCATACGCCGCCAGCGGACTGTGCCTCGCTGCTTCTTCGATCGACGTGATCCAGATGGGCAGCGCGTCCGGAAGTTGCATGTGCAAGAAGTCGCGCGGGCGCCCCGACTTTGGATCCACGCCCGGGTTGGCATCCCAGGCTTGCCAACCATCGTCGTGATGCAAAATGGCCGCTTCCAATGCAGGCGGGTCGGCGAAATCCAGCAGCGGCCGCCAGCCCTGGCACAAGTCGAACGCCAATCGGGCATGGTCTTGCTGAGCAATCAGCAGCCAGCCTTCGCGTCCATCGGCGCGCTGCATGGGGCGTACAATCATGTCGATTTTTGAGTGGAATTGGCGGTGCACGGCGAGCATACGCGCCGCCGTTACGGCCGCCGGGTTGAACCACGGACCGGCACCATGCGAGCCGGCCACCACCAGGCACCGACGATGGCCGGATGGAACGCGGTTCCAGGAGGAACCTTCGGCAGCGCCGCACGTCATGCCGAAAACGCGTCCAGCCCTGCCCCAGGGTGCCGAAGCTCTCCGCTTGGCCGGGGCTACTGAGCGCCGGCGGTCGGCTTCTTCTCGGGGCGCTGAACCTTCTTGCCGTTGAGGCGGATATCGTCCCACTGCGTGGTATCGTCGAACGAACCGATGCCGACCTGCCCCCAGGTAAAGGTCTTGTCTCCGGCAGTCATGGCCGGTTTGTCCATATCATCGAAGTATACGGCGATCGTGCCGCGGGCGGTATCGCGAACGATCTTGACCTGGTGCCAGTCGTCAGTCCAAGGGGTGCCTTCGGTCGTAGTTTTGGAAATCTTCGTGCGCGGAGCGTCGTTAACGATGAAAATCTGGTTCGCGTGGTTGTCGGCCTTCTTGCCCAGGTGAACGTAATAGAAGTGTGCCGGGCCCTGGAAGCCGAAGAACAAGCAGGCATCGCGGTGGCCGTAGTCGGCAATGGTGCTTTTTACCTTGGCCGTCAGGACAAAATCGCCGACATTCACGTCCTTGAGCAGTGCGATGTTATAAGGGCTGCGGTGCGGGGGCTCGTATTGGCTCCGCCGCTGGAACTGGCTGTAAACGGTGTTGTTGCCGTCTTTCTCCAGTTTCCAAGCCTTGGGGTCGGTGGGCTGCCAGGCGTCGGCTCCACTTTCAAAATCCTCGAAAATGAGTTCTGGAAGGTTGGCGGCCTTGGCCTCCTCGCCCGCCCGCACGGCAGCAGCGGCCATCAAGACACAGCCAACAGACAGCACCCATCGCAGCACAGCCTGGTTCACACGCAACCCTTTCACGGTCATCTCGGGCATCATTTCACCTTGGTATCTCAGTGGTAGGCCATTACGATCCAGTGATACAGGTTGACCGCTGGGGGCCAGTTTTCGCGCTGCCGGGGGCATCGCCCCCCGTGCGCCCCCCCTCGCGTGGTGGGACTGTTACTGTTGCCGCTGCGTTCAACCCGGCGGTACTATTAAGATAACCACCTGCGGGCCAGGTGGGACCATGTCCCCCCTCAAAAACGTAAAGGCGGTTTCATGCCTCGCCGCAATTTGTTCATCCTCGCCATAGCGCTGGTGGCGGCGTTTGTCTGCTATCAAAAGCTGGATCATTCGCGGAACGCCCCGCTGGTGAACACGTTTTCGCGCGTCATGCACGAAGTTCGCGATAAGTACGTGGAACCGGTGGATGAGCGCGAACTGCTGGAAGCGGCCCTTCAAGGTATGCTGGGAAGGCTCGATGCGCACTCGCGGTACATCCCTCCCAGCGAATACACCCACCTCCGCGAAAGCCTGGACCAGAAGTTCGGCGGGATCGGCATCCACGTTTCCATCGATCGCGAGGATAAGCGGCTGATCGTCACCAGTCCCCTGGTTGGTACGCCAGCTTTTGACGCCGGCTTGCGCGCCGGCGATAAGATCATGGCAATCGATGGCCGCAGTACCGAAGGTATGACTCTCAGTGAAGCCGTCGATTTGATGCGCGGCAACCCTGGCGATCCCGTTACATTGACCATCCAACGCGCTGGCGTGCCCGACAACCAGGACTACGTCATTCACCGGGCCATCATCAACGTGCCAACCGTGCTGGGAGACCGCTATTTGCCCGATGGCACCTGGGATTTCCGCTTGGAGGCCGATCCCAGCATCGGCTACGTGCGCGTCACCGCATTCAGCGAACATACCGCCGAGGAACTCCGCGTAGCGATTCAAGGTTTGCTTAAAGAAGGCGTGCAGGGCGTGGTGCTCGATCTGCGGAACAACCCCGGCGGATTGCTCCGGGGCGCCGTGGAAATCTGCGACTTGTTCCTGGAGGAAGGGACGATCGTCAGTACCCGCAGCCGCGACAGCTTCCGCAACGAAACGTACCAGGCCCAACCGGGCGGGACGCTGCCGGATTTCCCGCTGGCGGTGCTCGTAAACGAACACAGCGCCAGCGCTAGTGAGATTGTTGCCGCGTGCCTCCAGGATCACGGCCGTGCGGTGGTGGTCGGCGAGCGAACGTTTGGCAAGGGCAGCGTGCAGAACATCATCCCCCTGGAGGGCGGCGCCAGCGCGCTGAAGCTGACGATTGCCAGCTACTGGCGGCCCAATGGACGCAACATCGACAAGGCCCTGGCGGCCAACGGCAAGGATGAGCCCGACGAAGACGCCGAATGGGGCGTCCGCCCCAATCCGGGCTTTGAAGTGGAACTGGATGGCCGCGAACTGGAACGCGCCTTGCGCTATCGCCACCTCCGCGATGTCTACTACCGGCCAAGCGAAGAACGGCCCAATCCTTTAGCTTCCGACGACACGACCGCTCCCAGCGTCGATCCGCGCGATCCGCTGCTGGAACTCGATCCAGGCGAGTTGTACATCGACCCGCAACTGGAGAAGGCCATCGAATTTCTGCGGGGCAAGATGCACGGTAAGCCCACGGTCCGTGCCGCCTGACTCAAGCTGGCTGCGCCAGAAAATTGCGGGGGGAACAGTGCGCCGGTCCCCTTTCCCGTTCTCAAATGCCCCCGCGGCGCGGTGATTCGATGGAAGTTCCATTCGCCCAATAGCCGCACGATTCCTTCCGGGGCAATCGTTTGCAGTTGCGGGCGGGGACCTCTATACTGACCCCTGCTTTCGAGGGGGTGCTCGGTTCCTCGTTTGTGCCGGTCCGCAGCGCGCACGCAGTTCTGCTTTCCCGATCTTTGGGCACATTTCGTAGCCGGCTGCTCGTCTTCTCATGCATAAGGACGCCCGATCATGGCGCAAGGTCCGTACCCTTATCAGTCGCCGCAAGTACCCCCCGGCATGCCGGGATACCCACCGCCTCCTCGCCAAGACGGCACGACAGGTTTGGCCATTGCGGCTGGCGTGTTGATGATTGTCGTTTCGCTGATTGACCTTTTTGGAGGGTACTTCTATGCACTGGGCGGATCTGCCGTGTCCGATTTCGGCATGGCCGTGCAGGACGGGAATTTCGCAGACGACGCAAAAGCCGATGCGGCCGCCATGAGGGCCACCGGCACATCCATGCAAATCCTCGGTTACTTCCTGATGGTGATGTTTGGGCTGGGGATCGCAGCCGCGGTGGTGCTGTTCATGGGCAAGGCCGCGATGTTCGCCTTGGCGGTTGGCGTCTTGCAATTGATTGCCGATGGAGCCAGTTGCGCGCTCCTCAGTCACATTGGCGTGATGAACATCCTGGGTTTCATCACCGCCATCCTGGTGATCGCAGGCGCGCTTTCGATCAGCAAGAAGCCAGCACAATACGCCCCGGCAATGTAGGGCCGCCCCGTTCCACTTACTGGAGCACTTCGGCCAGCCAGCGGGCCAGGCCAGCAGCCTCGGCTGCGCCCGCTCCGAGCAATTGGAGGCGGTCGGCGGCAGCAGTCGCGCAATAGCGCGCAGCGGCAGGCTCATAGAGGCTGTTCAGCCGCTGGACCTGGATAGGGCGATTGAGCCCATCGACCATGTGCTGCATCCGCAGCGGACGAGGCGCCAGCGCGGCCGCTACGTCGCACCAGTCGCCGCACGTTAAGGCACCGGGGACCATCGCATCGTGCGGGATATACACCTGGTAGTGCGGCAGCACATCCAGATAGGTTGCCAGACCGCCATCGACAGCGACCGCGGCAATGTCGTCATCGTACAGGGCCGCCAGCAAAGCGAGCATACCCCCGGCCGGTTCTGATTGGCTTGGCCGACCCTCGACGGCGCGCGGTACGCGGAAATCGGTATCCTCGCGATTGACGGCTCCTGGCGATGCCCCCCAAAGCGCCACCCGCTTGGGGTCGATATCATCGCGCCCCCGCAGCCAGGCAACCACGCTGCGCACGTCGCCCAGGCGTTGCCCTAGCATGGTTTCGCCAAACAGCAGCAGGTTCACCGACCGGTTGACGTCGCCCGAACTGCGGTCCCGGCCGTTGCCGAGCTTAAGCTCTCCGGTACCGCGCACATCCACCAGGCAAACGGCCAGGCCGTCGCCAAGCAATTGGGCGATCTGCCCCCCTCGGGTCCGTAATAAGGCCGCCTTCCCTTGCTGCGCTATGGCCAGCACAACCGGGTGCCGCTGGGCATTCTGGGATTTTGGTTGAAGCAGCAACACCGGCAGCGAAAAGCCCCGTTCTAACTGAAGCGAATAACGAGATGCAACGACACCGGCGGTGGCCCCGATTTCGTCTTCGGCGGCAGGCTCAGCAGGCAATGGAGCAACCTGCTCGATCCGCCAGGGCTCAACCCTGCCAAGCTTGGGAGTCCACGCCTCGCGCAGCGCCTCGCGGAATGCGGCCGGGTTGTCCTGTTGCGCGAGCTTCGTCCGAAAGGCCTGGGAACGTGACTTGCCCAGTGCGTGAATCCGTTCACCTTGCGACTTGGGCTTGAGCTCCTGAATTGCCTGCGGTGTGAAGCAGAGCAGGTCGTCGCCTGAGCGGGATTGGAAGGCATCGGCCTCGACGGCGTGGATGCCATACCAGCGCGCAAACGCTTCGTGGATCATCTTGCGGTGCACTCGGCCAATGTTGGTGCAATGGGTGGATTCAGGTGAACGCCCCCGCACGGAACCGGCCCCGTGGGTGTACGCCAGACGCCCAGGCACACCGTAGAACTCGCCATAGAGTGTGCGGTAGCGCTTCCAGACCGGGTCGCGCTGCTGATCCCAGGCAAACTCGTGGGCGTGGACCAGGCGGCGGGGGGCGATTGCCGAGGTGATCACCCAGTGAAAAAAGCCGTCGGCCGCCGTGCGATAGAGTCCCCGGGTGGAGTCCCAGTACGTGTTGACCAGGTAATTGAATTCGCGGCTGTCCTCGGGCAAGGGGTAGGGACTTTCCGGTTGAGGACCGCCAAAGTTGAACGGAACGCAACCATCAACGCGAGGGTCGAGCGCGGCCGCAATCGCTGCTGGATCGCCGCCACCTGCCACCGCGCCCAGGATGATGAGCTTGTCGCGGTCGATGTTCGGCTGCGTGAGCAACACATCGATGCACCGATGCAGATCGTGGACAAACCAGCCCATCAGGCTGTCACCCACCAGCATCAACTGGATGCCAGAGTCGTAGCGATGGTAGTAATCCTGGCGACTCACGGCGAACTCGCCACGATAATCGTTTGCCGAGCGGAAGGGGTGCGCCCTGCGCTCGCCGTACCCCACCGGGTCGATCACCAGCACATAGCAGCCTGCCCGGGCCCAAAGCTGCCCCATTTCCTGCAGTTCACCTTGTTCCTTGGATCGATGGTGCGAAGGGACGATCACCAGGCCCGGGCGGAGTGCGTTGGTGCCATCACCATCGAGCGGAGCATACAGATGGCCGGCTACCCAATCACCGGGCCGGCTTTCGAAGAGGATGTTGCGCACCTCGTAGCCTGAAAATTTGGCTTGGCGCGTAACCATCATCCGCGGGGGCGGCTCGCTGGAGGCCGGGGGAAGTTGGCCCAATGAGGCCCGCAACCGAGCCAGACGCTGATCGCGGAAGACTTCCCAGGTTGCCCGATCGGAAATCGCTTGCCAGGCCTGATCGCTGGCGCGATTGGCAGCAGCGCGCCGCGTGCGGAGGTCGCGGTCGATGGCTTGAACCGCTTGCTCGCGGGTTTCGCCGGGTAGCACTTCGCCGGAAAGCTGCGAAACCCAGGTAGCGAGGCGGCGTACTTCCTTGCTTTCGCCCGGGGTGGCTGTGCCGCCATCTTGGGCGAGGTGCTGTGCGGCAGAGCCCATATCACCATCGCAAAAGACAAGGAATGCCGCGCAGATCAGCACCAGATACGGCATCCAGAATGACTGGTGCCATGCACACTGCGGCAGAGAGCACAACCGCATGCGATTCTCCCCACGGTTGATGGCGCGCAAAACAACACGCCCTTGCCCTGCGCCCCCAAGCACCTTCAGCCGGCGTGTTTTTTCATCAACCGGGGGGAAGCGTGCGGCCAGTTGGCCGCCCCCGATTACTGTTGTTTCTTGGCGAGGCTTTGGATCACTCTCACGGCGGTATGCTGGAGTCCACTGTCGCGTGGAGCTTGCTTGGCGATCTCGCTCAACTCGGGTAGCACCATGATGGCGCGCTCCGGCTCGACACCTCCCAAGGCCCCAATAACCCGCGAGCGGATCACGTTATCCTGGTTAGGGTCCTTGGCAATGGCCAGCAGTTGCTGTATCTGCTCATCGCTAAAGTGCTGGCCGGAGAGGCTCAAGGCGGCCCTGCGGCGGATTTCCAGGTCGGCTTCGCTGAGAATCACGCCCAGGTCACTTTGGACCGGATCATAGGTGCCTGGCCCTCCGCAGCCTGCCAGTTGCAGTAGGCCCAGGGCAACAACACACGTGGTGGTGAATCGAGCGATCATCGTTGGTGGAGAGAAGTTAATGAAAGCCTCCATTATTGTTGTTTTTGGGCGAGGCTCTGGATCACTCTCACGGCGGCTTGCTGTAAGTCGCTGTCCGCTGGAGCTTGCTTGGCGATCTCGCTCAACTCGGGCAGCACCATGATGGCACGCTCCGGCTCGACACCTCCCAATGCCCAAACGATCCGCGAACGGATCACGTTGTCCTGGCTAGGATCCTTGGCAATGGCCAGCAGTTGCCCTATTTGCTCATCGCTAAAGTGCTGGCCGGAGAGGCTCAAGGCGGCCCTGCGGCGGGTTTCCAGGTCGGCTTCGCTGAGGAGCACGCCCAGGTCGCTTTGGACCGGATCGTAGTTGCCCGGCCCTCCGCAGCCTGCCAGTTGCAGTAAGCCCAGGGCAACAACACACGTGGTGGTGAATCGAGGGATCATAGTTGGTTTGGGAGAGCGAAGGAAATGAAAGCACGGCTGGGCGGATCTCACCCAACCGTGCCAGTACATTCGGTTTCAGGGACACGACAAGAACTATTCGAAGCTGGCTCCGCCGCCATCGTCCGGCAGCATCAGCCGGTCCCAGTTACCCAGCGGGTTATTCCAGCCGTAATCCGGGGCACCGCCGAACTGGGGATCGTTCGGGTTGGTGAGTTCGCGGCGGCTGATTTGGCTGCTGATGCCACGCACGCTGGAATCGGCCAGGGCCACCAGCAAGGCGCCGCCGTGGTTAGCTTGGGCACGCCAATTATCGCAACGCTGCGTTGGCGGGGCATCCTGGAACATCAGGGTATTGGCTTCTTGATACCAGTTGACGCCGAAACTGTGGTGCATCCGATCGGCATGCACCGCGATGCGGACGCCGCGGTCGCCCACGCGGTCACACTGGCGATGGGTTTCGGCAAACAAGATGGTCTGGCTCAACCCGTCCGACAGCGCGCCGAACCCGTGGGGCTTCATCGAACTGCTGTACTTCTTGCCCGGAGCAAAGGCGTTGAAGTTCGCCTGGTAGCTGGTCAGGGCATATTCGGTTTCGTAATGCCAGCGGTATGTGTTCTCCGGCGAACCGGGATCCGAAGCACAGTACAGCACATTGGTCGGGAAATTAGCCTCGTCGGCCGCGATGCCCACTTTCTTCCACTCTGGCTCTTCGCAGTCAATGTCTTCATAATGGCCAGCCCCCGGATTGCTCACGCCGCCTTGATAATCATTGCCACTCCAGCACCCGCACTGGGTTGCCGGCGAGTCCCAAGTGTGCCCGTTGTGCGGCGTGGTATTGGTGCCACCGGTGGATTTGCAGGCATACTCACCGCTGTCGCAGGCGGGCGGATCCGGGACCCACCGCCGGCATGTTTCACCAGGGGCGCCCGGGTTCATGGCAATCAGGGCTCGACCGAACACGTACGAGATCGAGAAACTCCCCTCAGCCCCATTGGCCGTGGCTTGGGTATCCCAAACGACTTGATGGGCGGGGCCTTGTTCCATCACAGGCATCAGGTGGACATACCAACTGCCGTATGCGCTCTTCCCATACGTCCCGTCACCGGTGAACCAGCCCCAATAAGTCGGCATCAAGTTGTGCCGCTCGTGGAGCACGTGAACCGCGGTGGCAAGTTGCCTCAAGTTACTCGCACATGCCGCGCGGCGACCGGATTCCCGGGCAGCTTGAATGGCAGGCAACAGCATGGCGATCAGCAGGGAAATGATGGCGATTACCACCAACAGTTCCACCAGCGTGAAGCCTTTTCGCGCATGGCGCACCATGGCATTCTCCCTTGAATTGCGGGACGAGATCTAGAGAAGGGAGCAGCAGGAGCATCGCGCCGACCCAGCCGCTGGCCACCGGTCGAGTGCGGGTGCTAGCTTGCTGCAACCCCGTGTGGTCGGGATTGGTGTGGAATGTACGATCCGCACCCTGTCCTGTCAAGCATTTTTTGCCACGACTAGGGACTCCGATGGTCCCCGAAGGTGCGGCAGTACCCCCAGTCCACCTAATGGCACTACTCGAGTGATCGGCTGTACGTTGGCCCAGAATCAAGCCGCGAACGCTCTGAAATGCGGGAAATGCCGTTTTCTCCGATGCCACCATGCAGCCGGCAGGTTGTGCATTCCCCCTTGCTAGGACCAAGTATCTGCACACCATATACCTTTTCCGGGGGGCAAACAAGAAAGTTCTTCGCAAGAACACTGGCAGCTACCGCGACGGCCTGACGGGGCCATGCGCGCAGCCGGTTCCCCAGCCGCGTGCGGCCCACTTTAAGGCGCTCCAGCTTCCTGCTATTGTGAGCCTTTTCGACGACGCAAGCTCCCATTCCCAGGAGGGCCAAGCATACCGTTTGGGCCATCTGGCGATTTCAGCCGCCCTGGGTTGCCAAAAGGTTGTACCTCCATGAACCAGGTTAGTGCCGCAAATCCCGTTTCGGCTGTCTCGCAGTGGCAGCAATTGGCCGATCGCGCACTGGCCGGCGAAACACTCAGTCGCGAAGACGGGCTTGCCATTCTCGGCTCACCCGATGAGCAACTGCTCGATTTGCTGGCGGCTGCCTACCGGGTCCGGCAGCGCTACTTTGGCAATCGGGTGCAACTTTACTTTTTGATGAACGCCAAGAGTGGCCTGTGCCCTGAAGATTGCAGCTATTGTTCGCAATCGAAGGTTTCGGACGCCGACATCCCGCGCTACAACCTGCTCAATGTGGAAAAGCTCCTGGCCGGGGCGGCCGCAGCCGCCGAGCGCGATGCCAAGACCTACTGCATTGTGATCTCTGCCCGCGGCCCCTCAGAGCGCGAGATGAAGGCCGTCACCTCGATTGTGCCGCAGATCAAGGAGCGCTACGGACTCAAGGTGTGCGCCTGCCTGGGCCTCTTGACCCCCGAGCAGGCACAGCGTCTGAAGGCCTGCGGCGTGGACCGCGTGAACCACAACCTCAATACCAGCCAGCGCTACTACCCTGAAATCTGCTCCACGCATACCTTCCAGGACCGGATCAACACGCTGCGGGCGGTTCGCGATGCCGGTATGGAGATGTGTTCCGGTGGCATCGTAGGCATGGGCGAAGAACCCACCGATGTTGTGGACATGGCGATTTCGCTCCGGGAATTGGGGGTCCATTCCATTCCGGTCAACTTCCTTCAAGCCATCGACGGAACACCGCTGCAAGGCCGCGACGATCTGGACCCCAGGTATTGCTTGAAGACGCTCTGCCTGTTCCGGCTGTTCAATCCTGACCGCGAGTTGCGAATTGCAGGCGGCCGCGAAGTTCATCTCCGCAGCATGCAACCGCTGGGCCTGTACCCAGCCAACTCGATGTTTGTCGGCGATTATCTCACCACGCCCGGGCAAATGCCCGACGCCGACTTCCAGATGATTCGTGATCTGGGGTTTGAAGTCGAACTGGGCGGCTGCTGAAAACCGCGCAACCCCCCAACGGCCATGGAAGCCGTTTGGAGCGGCTGCTTTCGATCCGTGCGCGGCGTCATTATGATGTCGGTCATTGGCCACATCTCCCCCATGAAACTTCGCACACAAGGATCGAACTGCAATGGCCCAGAAGATACTCTCGCAGACACACTTCTTTGCCGGCCCTCGGCGACTTGGACGGCCAGGCGTGGTGTTCGCGGCAATTGCCCTGCTCACTGCTTTGGGGAGCTCCACGACGGCACAAGACGCCCAGGATCCGGAACGGGCGCTCTCAGAGGTTAAGGCCACCGTCGAGCCTGGCAACCCGCGGATGGTGCTGATCTTCACGCATGCGGCCGGCTTTCGGCATGGCTCGATCCCCGTGGGGGCCAATGCCGTGCGATTCTTGGGCCGGCAAACCGGGGCCTTCGATTCGCTCATTAGCGACGACCCGGCGATGTTCGATCCCGAGCGGTTGAAAGAGTTCGATGCCGTGGTCCTGGTCAACACCACCGGTGATTGGCTGGCGCCCAAGCAGGCCAAGGGGCAGCAGCTAAGCCCTGAGGAGCGGAAAACGCGCGATGCCACGCTCCAGCGGCGGCGGCAGGCTCTGCTCGAATTCGTCGCCAGCGGTAAGGGAGTGGCCGGTTTCCACGCCGCCAGCGATTCGCACTACAACTGGAAAGAATTCGGCGAACTGATCGGCGGGTATTTCGACGGCCACCCTTGGCATCAGAAGATCGGCGTTACCCTCACCGAGCCAGAACACCCGCTGCTGGCGGCCTTTGACGGCAAAGGCTTCGAAATCACCGACGAAATCTACCAGTTCAAAGACCCGTACACCCGCGATCGGTTGCGGGTGCTGCTGACCGTTGATAACTCAACCATCGACGCTGGCAAGGGCAAGCGAAAGGATGGCGATTACGCCATCGCCTGGATTCAGGAACACGGCAAGGGACGCGTGTTTTACAGTTCGCTGGGGCACCGCGATTCGATCTTTGGCCATCCGGCCGTGATGCAGTTCTATCTCGACGGCATCCAGTATGTGCTGGGCGATCTCAAGGCCGATGCTACTCCCAGCAATCGCGTTACCAGTGCTGCGCAGTAGCCACGGCTTCGGAGGACTTCAAGCCGTCGCTCGCAACCCAATTGAACGTCGTGCGCGATGAACCACCAGGATCAACCAAGAGACCGTGCCACGGTTGCCGTGGCACGGTCTTTGATCTTACGGTGGCGATGTTCTCCAACCTGGAACAGACATAATGCCTTCCAGGGCAGCGCGCAAACGGCTGCACTTTGACGCTGGCCGGTCGCAACGTCTCCATTTCCAGCGAACGTCGGCCGCGCCGCTCTGCTGAACCGTGCGGTCAGCCGAACCTGCGCGAACAAACGCTCGGCGGCACTCGACGCGGGCGGTCCGCCCTCATCAGGCGGCTTCTGCCGACGAATACTGCTCGGCCCACGCGGCCAGGTCTTCAGCCCCCTTGCGGTGGCAGAAGTCGCCAAAGGTTTCACCCTTGTGCCGCTCGTTCTTGAAGTAGACCAGCAGCGGCACGATGGTCGAAACCACTTCTTCGGCCGGCACCAAGTCCTTGTAGATAAAATTGAGCCGATCGCCCAGCTTGCGACCGCCGACCAGCACCGTGTACTTGCCCATGGTCTTGCCAACCAGGCCGATGTCGCTGTTGTAGGGCCGTGCGCAGCCGTTGGGGCAGCCGGTCATGCGGATGGTGAACTCTTCTGCCGACAGTCCCAGCCGGGCGATTTCGACTTCCAGTTGGTCGATCATCGACGGCAAGACCCGTTCGCTCTCGGTAATGGCCAGGCCGCAGGTCGGCCAGGCGGGGCACGCCATCGACCAGCGGCGGACATTGCTGATGTCCTCGGTGAGCGGCACGCCGTGCTCGCGGAGGATCGATTCCAGTTCGGGCCGTACCTCGGGCTCGAGATCGGTGAACAGGATGCTTTGGTGGCCCGTGAGGCGGATGCCGGGATTGAAGGTGCGGCAAATCTTGCGAATGGCCGTCTTGAGGCGGAAATCGCCTTCGTCGCGGATGCGACCGTTCTCGACATTCAGCCCGTAGAAGACCCGGCCATCACCCTGCTCGTGCCAGCCCATGTGGTCGTCGAAACCGTAGACGTCCTCGGGGTGCGGGTCGGGCAGTTTGTGGCCGTAGTATTCTTCCACCTGGTGTTTGAACCAGGGGATTCCCTTGTTGGCGATCAGGTACTTGAGGCGGGCCTGCTTGCGGTCACTCCGGTTACCATAGTCCTTTTGCACACGCACGATGGCCGTGGCCACATCGATCAACTGCTCAGGCGTGCAGAAGGCCAACCGCTTGCCCAGGGCGGGGAAGGTTTTCTTGTTCGAGGGCGTGACACCAAAGCTGCCGCCCACTGACAAGTTGTAGCCGATGATCTGATCGTTCTCGCAAATGGCCAGAATGCCCAGGTCGTTGGCGTATACGTCGATGCAGTTGTCCTCGGGCAGGGCGATGGCCATTTTGAACTTGCGCGGCAGGTAATTCGTGCCGTAGATCGGCTCGATCACCGGATCGGTCGGACCGCCGCCGACCATCGTCTGCTCGCCGGTTTCGATGTCGTTCAACCAGATTTCGCGATACGCCGTGGTGCGGGGCGCGAAGTAAGCCGCCAGGGTGGCCGCGGTATCTTGCATCTGCTGATGCACGGGCGAGTGATAGTGCGGGGCCGGGCAGCACATCACGTTACGGTTGACGTCGCCGCACGCCCCCAGCGTGCTGAGCTTGATCTCGTTGATGCGGCTGATGGCCCGCTTCAGGTTGCTCTTCACCACGCTATGCAGTTGTAGCCCTTGCCGCGTGGTGATCCGGAGCGTGGAATTGCCTACCTCTTCGCACAAATCCAACTCGCCCAGCAATTGTTCGCTGGTGAGCCTTCCCCCGGGGATCTTGCTGCGGACCATGAAGATGAAGTGCCGCTCCGACTTAGCGCCGGGCCGGGACGTGCGCTGATCGCGGTCATCCTGCTGGTACGTACCGTGAAACTTAAGAATCTTCGTTGTGTCCTTGGGAAAGACATCCGTACCATCGACCAGTTCCTGGGCGATGTTCCCGCGGAGGTAGTTGCTTTGTTCCTTGATCGTTTCGACGGAGCTGAGTTTCTCGTTGGCCATGCTGCTACAAAGGGGTGGGCGGAACAATGGGGGGGGGGTGAAAAGCATGAATCCCGGCGGGACAACGGCGGACGCTGCCATCGACCGATGCAGCAAGGATCGCCGGTGGCGTTTACCGGGGGGCGTGGCACGAACCCTTCACCTGCAAACCCAGGGGGCATCCAATGCGTCCCCGGAAATGCTCAATCAGGCGAATGTTCACAATCTTTAGCATTATTGTCGTCATTGCGCGGCAACGTCAATCAGTATAATCGGCACTTTTTTCGGCTTCCAGAGCGGACCTAGTTTCGCAAAAGTCCAGAATTTCTCAACTTCCGTCCCAATGGGCGAGTCGATTGCCCTGCCGCCGAGGGGGGTTGGGAAGCTTGGGATTACTGCGAACCATGCTACTACGAGCGGTTCGATAGCCGGCGAATTCAAATTCGACAGCCACCCACCCGCTCGGCGGGGGGTGAGGAGCGACCATGGCTGCTTTTGTTCCCTCGGGCGTGATCCCCGCCTGCCTGATGCCGTTCACGGCCGACCTCCAATTGAACGAAGCAGCGTACCGCAGCCATTTGCGTGACTTAGCTGCGGTCGATGGGGTCGCCGCCATCACCATCAATGGGCACGCAGCCGAGGTCCATGCGCTGTCGCCGGACGAGCAACAACGGGCATTGGCCATTGCCTGCGATGAAGTTGGAGATGCCGTGCCGATCATTTCCGGCATCTACGGCACCAATTGCGCCATGGCCGCCAGCCTGGCGGCCATGGCGCAGCGCGAAGGGGCCTCCGGTCTGCTTATCTTCCCTAATGAAGTTCTTGCCCTAGCGGGCAGTCGCAAGCAGGAAATGGCCCTGGCACACGTGGCCGCGGTCGCCGACGTCACTCATTTGCCGCTGATTTTATTCCAGTATCCGCATACCAGCGGGCTTGGCTACCCGATGGATACGCTCCGCGCGCTGTGCGAAACCTTCCCCAGTGTGGCCGCCATCAAGGACTGGTGCCACGACCCGCCGCTGCACGAGCGACACATACGCGAGTTGCACGCCCTGCCGCGTCCGGTCCGTGTCCTTACCACGCACAGCACATGGTTATTCAGTTCGCTGGTGCTGGGTTGCGACGGATTGCTTTCCGGCGCCGGCAGCGTGATTGCCGCCCTGCAGGTGGCGCTGTGGAGGGCGGTTCAAAGCAACGATCTCGCCGCCGCCCGACAAATCAACGACCAGATGTACCCGATCGTCCGCGCATTTTATGCGGAACCACTGGTCGATATGCACAACCGCATGAAAGAAGCACTGGTGCTGCTCGGCAGGCTTCCGGCCGCGCACGTACGGCCCCCGCTGGTGAAGTTGCCGCCTGAAGAAATACAAGCGATTGCCGAGGCACTCAGCGCGATGGAGAAACTCCAAGTGAACGCCGCGACCACCTGGCAACGTGGACACGTTTGATGATTGCGTCGCCGAGATCGGGCCGTCGCACGAGCGTTGCCGCACGTTCTTCTGCTTTCCAGCGCAATCGGCGGCATTGCGTAAACCGGGCACGAAATAAGGCGGACATTCGCCGCCCAAGTGTCCAAACCACCGCTGATCTCGACTGGTTCGGCTTGGCTCCTTGAAGCGGCCCCGCCCCGTGGCCACAATGGGGCACCCCGCTTGCTCCCTGGCACGGAGGGCAACGCTGCCGCAACTCCTTGTCATTGATTCGTACGGGGGGCCATGCCGGGCCGGGTGGCCAGCCCAGTGCATTGTGTCCCACCGGACCAGACATTCCTTCCGATCAAGGTCGACGACCGATGCCGAGCCTGTTCTGCAATCTGCCGTTCCTCCGCGGGAATCATGCTCACCGTTTCACGGCGCTGCTCTTGGCAACCATGCTGTTGCCGCTGGGTACCGCAGAGCGCATTTCAGCGGCCGATGGCGAAACGAAAGAGCGTCCCTACGTGGTTTACGAGGGCGATTCCGGCCCCGGGTACGGCAAGCACATTGTCCTGATTTCCGGCGATGAAGAATACCGTTCGGAAGAGGCGCTGCCGCAACTCGGGAAGATTCTCGCCAGGCATCACGGCTTCCAATGCACGGTGCTGTTTGCCGTTGACCCGGCTACCGGGGAAATCAACCCCAACGTGCGAAATAACATCCCAGGCCTGGAGGCGTTGAAGTCGGCCGACTTGATGATCATCGCTACGCGATTCCGCGACCTGCCCGACGATCAAATGAAATACATTGTGGACTATATCGAGTCGGGCAAACCGGTCATTGGCATGCGGACGGCCACGCACGCCTTCAACATCCGCAAGGATTCAGCGTACCACAAGTACGATTGGCGTTATGGCGGCGAAGATTACCCCAAGGGATTCGGCAAGCAAGTGCTGGGCGAAACCTGGGTGGCGCACCACGGCCGTCACAAGCACGAAAGTACTCGCGGTATCGTCGCCAAAGACGCAGCCGACCATCCGATCCTCCGCGGCATCAAAGATGGCGACATCTGGGGGCCGACCGATGTTTACACGGTGAACCTGCCGCTGCCGGGCGACAGCCGCCCGCTGGTGTTGGGCCAGGTGCTCAAGCGGCTGGGAGAATTTGACCAGAACGACCCGCACTTCGGCATGCGGCCGGACGATCCGCCGCTTGAAGGGCAAAAGAACGATCCCATGATGCCTATCGCCTGGACGCGCAGTTATCAGGGGGCCCGGGTCTTCTGCACCACAATGGGCTCGTCGACCGATGTGCTCAGCGAGGGCGTGCGGCGGATGCTGGTCAATGCCGCTTACTGGTGCATCGGCCTGGAAGACAAAATCCCGGCGAAAAGCGATGTCTCGCTGGTGGGCGATTACCGTGCCACGCAATACGGTTTCAACGAATTCCAGAAAGGGATCAAACCGTCGGATCATGCCTGGTAATGGCGGCCAGTGGCACCGGCAGTACCAACGTTCCACGTGGCGTTCGACATGGTTCGCCATGATACTCTAGCGCGGCAGGGAAGGCTGAGCACGGCAAGAAACGGATGAATTCATCGAGTGCGAAAACGCGTCCCCTGGTCCAACTGTTTACCGATGGCGGCTGCAGCGGCAATCCAGGGCCCGGTGGCTGGGCCTATCTGCTGCGCCACCCCCAAAGCGGCAAAGAGAAGGAAGCCTTCGGGGCCGAGGCCGAAACCACCAATAACCGGATGGAATTGAGGGCTGTTATCGAAGGCCTTTCGGCCCTGAACGCACCGTCCATCGTCGAGCTCTATACCGATAGCGTGTACGTCGGCAAGGGACTCAGCGAGTGGATGCAGGCCTGGAAGGCCCGGGGCTGGAAACGCCGCGAAGGCAAGCGGCTTGCGCCCGTCAAGAACGAGGATTTATGGCGGAAACTGGATGAATTGGCCCAGATTCACGAGATCCGATACTTCCAGGTGGCGGGGCATAGTGGTCATCCCGAGAACGAGCGCTGCGATCAACTGGCCGTTGCCGCATACCAGCACCTGTTGCCGTAGAACAGGCCGGTGCGGCGACAACCGCTGATCCCAGCACGCACGAGCCAAGCGAACGCACGCCTGCGCCGCAGCACGATTGACCAGGTGGCCGGCGACGGACGGCTACCAACAAAATGATCGGCCAGGTGACCGCTTCGGCGCATTGGTTGGCAGTTATTGATTGTGGCGCCGCCAATGTTCCGTTGCCGAAGGAATTGTGCCGAGTATCTTCCGTTTTGCAGCACAATCGGCAACGTTTGGCGGTGCGGATTGTCGGCCGGGTTTCGCTGCTCTGAGTAAGTGCCGACCGGAGTTTTCCGACCACGTTCGCACCGAGCAATTTACGACACTTCAAACTGCGATGACGAAACTGTTTTCAAGGGGGCCTGCGATGATCGACCGACCGCGCCGCTGGAATCGCGCCGTGTTGGCGCTGGTTGCCTGGATGGCTTTCACATCCATTAGTGTTTGGACCTCCGCGGCGCGTGCCGCCGAGCTATCGCTATTGGCGGCGGTGAAGCAAGGCGCGGCCGAAGTCTATATCAACGGCCGCGGTTACTCCACTGGCGATGCCCTGCAACTCCGCGTTCGCAAGAAAGTCGCCGGCACGCTCAACATCAAGGTAGAGCCCGGCACGGTGCTTGTGCCCATCAAGGGACAATGCCAAAGCATGGTGGCGTTTGGGGTGAAATGGCACTGGTCAGCCCAGGGCAAGTGGAATGCCTGCAGCGAAATCGTCCTCGACAGCAGCGCAGAGCAGGTTTTCATCCTCGAAGGTTATTGCCGCGATGCCAAGCTGCCTTCCCCCAAGTCGGCAAATTATTTCACCCTGGACAAAACGGACGAGGCGTCGCTCAAGGTGCTGGTGGAAGGCAAGCGCAACGGTTGTACGGCCAAGATCATCCAGGCAGCCATCTGGATTGCCCGCGACCGCGTGCAAGACACGTTCCTGGCGGCCAACTTCCACTGCAATGAGCGGGAAATCCAGGCAGCCCGCTCGCTGTTGGAAGTGGTTCGCGCCACGGCCGAGGACGTGATTCAGCGGCGGGAATCGGCCCTGCGGGAAGTGCTGGCAGAATTGCGGATCAGTGTCGAGGCCGGCGGCGGCATCGAACTTTCTGAACTGCTGAAGCAGTTTGGCGTGACCAAGGAAGCCGAGGTCACCGCCGACGCTCGCGTCAGCGGCCCCCTGGGCTTTGTGGGGGTCGAAGTTTCCAAGGGCCAACGCTTTGCCGTGCTCGATGAGCGTAACGGTCGAGTTTTGGTGGCAGGCAACGCCGGTGTGATTCCCGTCCGCGGATGGATCGCGGCCGACAAAGTGGTGGTCCGTGAAATGGTCGATACTGAATCCGACAGAGATGCAGCGGCCGAAAGGGTGGGGGCAAACGTCGGCCGCCTGCGCGACGCCGTCCTGGAAGTACTCGACAAAGTCGACTGAAGGTAGTTTGATGGGGCAAGGCCCGGCGGATTGGGCAGCCGAGCCATGCGCGGCGGGGTAGCTCGCCAGCCATCCCGCCAGCCGCGCAGCACCCGGTTCGCAGCTACCTAAGGATCCGCCGGTGACCACTCCTGAAGACAACCTGCGGGCGATTCTAGAGTCGCCCACCTACCGCCTGGCCCATGATGACATGGACTTCCTCGCGCGGCCCGAGTTGCGCCCGGTGCGGATGCAACTCGAACTGCTGAAGGTGGAAATGGCCTTTGTCGAGGCGGGAGTCCGATCGACCATCGTGCTCTTTGGCGGAACTCGGATCGTCGAACGTAGCGAAGCCGAACAACGCCTGGAGGCTGCCCAGCGGCTGGTGGAGGCCGATCCTTCCGACGCGCATGCCGCCCGTGAGTTGGCCAGGGCGAAACGGGTACTCGCCAAGGTCCATTACTATGACGAGGCCCGCGAGTTTGCCCGGCTGGTCACTTCCACTTGCCAAGACTCGAATCTGTGCGACTACGTCATCATCACCGGCGGCGGCCCGGGCATCATGGAGGCCGGTAACCGGGGCGCGTTTGATGCCGGCGGAATTTCGGCCGGACTCAATATCACGTTGCCGGCCGAACAGCGTCCCAACCCATACATCAGCCCCCACCTCTGCTTCCAGTTTCATTACTTTGCCCTGCGGAAGTTACACTTCCTGCTCCGCGCCAAGGCGCTGGTGGTGTTTCCTGGCGGTTTCGGTACGCTCGATGAACTGTTCGATGCGCTCACGCTCAGGCAAACCGAGCGCATGCAGGCCATTCCGATCATTCTTTATGGCCGCGAATATTGGGATCGGGTGATTGATTTTCAGGTCCTGGCCGACGAAGGCACGATTGAAGACGTGCATCTGGACCTGATGCAGTATGCCGATTCGCCGGAGGAAGCCTGGCGGCTGATTCGCGACTTCCACCGCAACGTGAAGCCAGGAGACACGCCACCGGGCGTGCCGCCGCGAGGGCCATCGGAAGAGGACCTTGCCTGAACCAGTAGCCGCCAGCGCCCACGCAGTTGACGATGACTTCTCCCTTGGAACCAGAACGGCCGCCTGAACCTGCACTGCATGCAGCGGAGTCGCACCTGCCATTCCCGGCGGAGTTGAAAGCGGCCCTGGCGGCTGAAGCGACGCTGGGAATCATCGTGGTCGATCACGGATCGCGCCGCGAGGAAAGCAACCGTCTGCTGGAGGAAGTTGCCTGGCAATTGAAGCTGGCAACTGGCGTGGCCATTGTCGAGCCGGCACACATGGAACTGGCCGAACCCAGTCTCGAGCAGGCGTTCGACCGCTGCGTGGCGGCGGGTGCGCGGCTGGTTGTCGTGCATCCTTACTTCTTAGGGCCCGGCCGGCATTGGGATCAGGATATCCCGGCCCTGGCTGCCGCTGCGGCGGCCAGACATCCTGGCGTCCCCTACCTGGTGACGGCTCCGCTGGGGCTGCACCCGCTGATGCTGCAAATCATGGCCCAGCGGATCTCGCATTGCTTGAACCATGCCCGGTCAGGCGGGGCTGACTGCCCTTGGTGCCGCGGCACCGATCGCTGCCAACTGCGAACCACGTGAGCGGCGCTGCTAGTCCACCCGTTCTGCCCAGCGGATCACGTCCCAGCGCAATCCGCCATCGTTAGGGTGCGGCACATAGATCGGCGTGTTTCGGTCCGGCCAGAGATAGGTGACTTCGCCATCGGGCGGTTCGAATCGGATCAACGGATACGGATCAAACCCGAGCACGTAGACGAACATCGGAAAGTAGGGAATGACATTGATGCCCGATTGCAATCCGAACAGCAGCCGGTAGAGATTCCAGGTACTTTGGGAAATGTCCCAGGAATCGCGCCCGCCCAAGGAAAACTGGCCGGCGATGAGGCGGCCGCGCATCGTCAGCGCGGCATTGTTGCTCCCGGATCGCACTTCGAAATGATTCTCTACCGAAACCGCACCCTCGACGGTGGCCTCGGCATTGGAGTAAAAGTTCACATCGTTTCGGGCGACGATCGCCGGCAACTGGATGGGCCGGTTGTCGCCTAGAATATGTCTCAAGTCGGGCGGCCGAAGGGTAATGTTACGGCCAACCAGGTGGATGTCGTGAGCCAGGATCGTCCCCCGCACCCGAACGTGATCCTGCAGATACAGCGTTCCAGCGCCCCGGTAGAACAACCCCAGGGGGTTGGTTGCCGGGTCGGGCTCCAGTTGAAGCGATTGCAGCGTCTGGGCCAGTTGCGGAATCTGGTACGGTTTGCCGCCGGGATAGAGGCGATATTCCTGCATTTCCGCCTGCCGTTGCCAGCGATTCACCGGATTGTTGAGCGATGAGTACGGCACCCCCAGCATTCCTAGCCGCGACAGGCCGGTCTGGTTCTGCTTGCTCATGTCCAGCCTAAGCGGACCTTCCAGCGGCCGCAGGTCCGGGTAACCTCCGAACCGCATCGTATTCAGGTGAGTGAGGTACAGGTCGCGTACGTCGTTTCGGTCGGGATAATCCTCGGAAATATGGACACGGCCCTGGATCCATACCGGCCCGGAGATGCGGCCAGGGAAATGGACGGAAAAATCCCGGTCGCGATGCTGAAACACTGTGTATCCCTGGAACCGCTGCCAATCGGCTGGAGGTGTTGCCAAGGCACGCGGCACCAATTCCACCACGCTCCGGGCCTTGTACAAGGCGATCGATTGCGGAACTTGCGGGTCCTGGGCGTAGCCCGTGCTGATGAGCGTTACGCGAAAGGGCCACCTGGCATAATCGGCCGAGCCGGGGGACAGATATGGGTCGCCCGTTTCAAATGACACGCTGTAGCCGCTGGTCCCGGTGAGCGCCTTGCTGAGCACCTGGTCGACGCCGGCCCAACTGTTCTGGCTCATCTGGCGGTGCGCGATCGACAACCCCGTGAGGGCAGCTTCCATCGCGGCGCCGCGCAGTTCGACATTCCGCTGCAACCTGAGGTTGGTTCCCTGGGTATGCAAGGCCGCGTACGAAAGCGACATGCCTACGGCCAACAGACCCAGTACAATCACAATGGAATAGCCGCGGCGCTGCCGCTGTTGGGGTCGCTGTTGGCTCCGGGGCCGAGCCTGCTGGTAGCCGCCGCTCATCGCTGCACCTCGTAGTAGATGGCAGCCGAACCGAAGAACGGCACTGCCCGGCGTGCCATCTGGCTGGCCGTTGTGCCTGGCGGTACCAGTTGCAGTTCCATGCGGACCCACACTTGGCGCATCCCATTGCGCGAACTGTAAACGCCCTGTGGCCAGGGGAGCTGCTCCCAGGCGACGGTGCCGGCCCGGGCCTCGGCCAATTCCGCCGCCGTGGGACGAATGCGCCGCACAAACCACGCCACGCCCCGCGTCCCACCCACGTTGGTGCCCGACGTGGTCCGCAGCAATTCCGTCAACACCACCCGTTGGGCGTGCGGCGACGTAATCAGCCCGGCAATGAGCGACCGGCCCGGCGACGTGTCGAGTTCTTCCAGAGGCACCTGGCGGTTATCGTTCGTGGCCCGCACTTCCAGCAGTTGCCGGGGATCGTGGGGATTGGCCGTAAAGATGACCAACTCGCGCACCAGCGGCGGCCCTGCTGCATGGACCGGCGTACCGCTTTCTGGCTGCCACACCACCAGTGCCGTTGGAACCAGCGTGCCCGAGATGGATTCGTGGATCACCACCACGCCCGGGTGAGTTTCGGTCGCCCAGGCCGCTTCAACTCGATTGGTGATTCGGGCCAGTGCCACTTGGGCGTGCTGGGTGAGGTCCGCGGAGTGCCGAGCGTACTCGGAACCCAACCGCACGCCATGGGCCAGCGACGCAACCGCCGTGGCGACCATCGCCAGCACGGCCACGGACATGGTCAGCTCAATAATGGTGAGCCCACGCCGGCTTCTGGCCGTCGTACTTGCTGCCTTGCCCCTGCCGCCCAGTGCGGTTGACCACGCGCGGCCAGGCCGATGGCGATGATCACGGTCCCGGAGGTACATAGGCAAATACCCTCCGCATGGTGGCCAACGTATGCGTGGCGCCCCGGGGGCGGTCGGCCAGAACGTGGACTTCAACCGCCTTCAGGTAGCTTGTTTGGCCGGCCGCCAACCGCTGCTGGGGATTGCTCTCGTTGACGTAGTAAACGTCGATGGCCACGCGCCACGAAGACAACCAATGTTCCGTGCTGCGAAAGGCCACGGGACGCCGGCCACCGCTGCCCTGGTCCTGGCCCAGCGGTGCACCAAACGGATCGACCACGGCCGCCGTGTAACCGGCAAGATCGTCGATATCGTCGCACAGATCGCGTGTGGGGCCTTCGCCCGCCTCGGTGCCCAGCGGCCAGGCCAGTGGCCCACTCTTGGGCGCGTGGTAGCGGCAGCCGGCAATATCGTCGAGCAGTTGCTCAGCAATGCCCTGGGCAATGGCCCGCTGTTGTCCAAACTCGGCCGAGGCCACGGCGGCATTGAGCGAGAGCAGCACGGCCGAGCCGACCATCACCGTGAGCGTGGTGGCCACCATCGCTTCAACCAGGGTTACGCCGTCGCGCGGAGCAACGTGGCGTGGGTGGCGAGGACAAACCATGGCAACCATAGCCCGGTCTGTGGGAGGACCGCAGAAAAGAGGAGAAAAAAGGTAGGCGCGGCAGAGTCCCCTCACGCATCCAGCTTCCCCTGCCGCGCCTGCGGATCGGCGCCCCTCCCCGAGACGCCGCCGCCCAACTCTAGCTTGGTTGAGGGGGCAGTCAAACGCGGGGGGCCGCACCCTGTGCCGGTGCCCTCCTAGTCAGAAGCTGGCCTCGTCCCTACAATCAAAATTTTCACTGCCAACGGCAACTTTCCGCCCCCAGTTTGGACGTTTTTCGACCAGGACCGTGCTGCCATGGACCGTGTCTACAACTTCTCCCCAGGACCCGCCGTTTTGCCCCTCCCGGTGCTCGAACAAGCCCAACGGGAACTGCTTTCGCTGCCGGGCATCGGCATTTCGCCCCTGGAAATCAGCCACCGGTCCGCCTGGTTTGAAGGGGTGTTGAACGAAACCACCGCCAACCTCCGCAAGTTGCTGAACCTGCCCGACAACTATTCCGTGCTGTACATGCAGGGCGGCGCCCGGCTCCAGTTCTCGATGGTGCCCATGAACCTGCTCCGCGGCACCGGTGCCACGGCCGATTACATCATCACCGGAAGCTGGGGTTCCAAAGCGGCCGAGGAAGCCCGGCGCGAAGGAACCGTGAACGTGGCCTACCAGGGCAAGAGCCACAATTACAGTCGCCTGCCGGCGGCCGACGAACTGCAACTGACGCCCGGTGCCGCCTACGTTCACTTCACCTCCAATGAAACCATCCAGGGGGTGCAGTTTCAGTCTGAACCTGAGGTGGGCGACGCCCCGCTGATTTGCGATGCTTCCAGCGATTTCCTCTGCCGCCCGCTCCCGATCGAGCGGTATGGGCTGATCTATGCGTGTGCCCAAAAGAACTTGGGGCCCGCGGGCGTGACGCTCGCCATCATTCGCAACGATCTGCTCGACCGCTGTGCCGACGGCCTGCATTCGATGCTCGACTACCGCGAGTACGCCAAGAACCATTCGCTGGCCAATACGCCGCCGGTGTTCTCGTGCTACGTAGTGATGCTGGTGACACGCTGGCTGCTGGAGCAGGGAGGACTGACCAAGATTCAGGAGCGTAACGCAGCCAAGGCGGCCATGCTGTACCAGGTGCTCGACGAATATCCTGACTTCTACCAGGGCCACGCGGCACCAGACTGCCGCAGCACCATGAATGTGACCTTCCGCCTGCCCAACGATGAACTCACCCGGCAGTTTGTGGCCGATGCCGCCAAGCGCGGCCTGACCGAGTTGAAGGGGCACCGCTCCGTCGGCGGGATTCGCGCCAGCATCTATAACGCAATGCCGGTCGATGGCGTGGAAAAGCTGCGCGAGTTCATGCTGCAATTTGCGTCGGTGGCCAAAGTCTAGGCCACTGCTCGCCGCCAGAACTCGGCGGTGTCGTGCCGGCCTGCCGGTCTTGTGGCTCATTCGACGGCGGCCGCGGCCGCTATAACCTGCACATGGAGCCTTCCGCATGAAACTGTCGCTTTACGGTTCGATTGCCTGGCGGCATCCGCTGGGGTTGCTGAAGGTGGCCGAGTGGGCGACAGAGTACGGTTGGGATTGCATCGATGCACGAGGGCTGAGCATCGACGTTCCAGGGCCGGTAGCCTTGCGGCTGGGCGCCTTCGGGTACGACATGCTCGGGCCGCGGCAGATTCGCGCTTCGGCCCGCCGCGAACTGGCCCAGCGGTTACAAGCCCTGGGCCAGCCCCTGCTGGGGATCTACTGCTCCAGCAGCGTGAACTTGCCGGGCCCCGATGGCGACATGTACCGCCAACTGTTCGCCGAGTATCTCCAGCTTGGGGCTGATCTGGGCGTGCAGTGGATCCGGCCCATCAACAACACCACCGCGGTGCCGGATGGGCAGCCGATGTCCAAGACCGAGGCGTACGATCGCACGGTCGAAGGGCTTCGCCTGCTGGGACGCCGCGCCGCCGAGTTAGACCTCGGCTTGTTGCTGGAGAACAACGAAAACACCGTCACTCCCGACGCACCTAGCCTCGCCCAGATGCGCCGCGACCTGGCCGATGTGTGCCGCATCGGCATCGCATACGATCCGGCCAACGCCTACTTTCAAGGGCTCGATCCGGTCGAAGGCTTTCAGGTGCTGCGGGGACAGATCGATGTGCTCCACCTGAAGAACGCCATTCGGCATACCGACTCCCGTTGGGATTACGCCCCGCGAGGCGATTACCATTACCAATGGACCGGCCTGGCCGATGGCGACCTCAACTGGAAGCAACTGTTGAAGGAAGCCAAGGACGGCGGTTTCGATGGTCCGCTGGTGTACGAGTACGTCAACCCATTCAAAGGCATGCCGCGCGAATATTGGGACACGCTGCCGGAACCGTCCGAAGCTGCCCAGCGCGAAGGCCAATACCTTCGGCAGCTTCTGGCGGATTTCGATTAACAATGCGGTTCCCGCTTTATTGGGGCTCGCCAGCTTACCGCACCGGACGTGCCAGCCGAACGTGACTTGACTGGCAACACCTGGATGGCTGCTCTCAGATCGCCAGCGTCTTCCGTTTTCCAGCGCAATTGGCCGCCTTTCGGAGAGTCAGTACGAAATTGAGCGGACATTCGCTGCGCACGTGTCGATAAAGGGGCAAACCTCTTCAATCCCTGTGCAAACTGACATGGTCGGCGTTTTCTCCACCGGCCGCGCGGCGGTAGAGCGCGGCGCTTTCTGTCCGGCGGACCAGTCGCCAGGAGCCGGCCTTTGCCAGGTAATGGTCGAACGGCGAGCCAGCATGGACCAGCGCGGCATCGAAACCGTACTGTTGGTCCCAGGTCTCGATTTGTCCCGCTTGACCGCGCTCCGCGGCGACGTACTCCGACAGAAATTGCGGCCCGTATAGTTCGCACCGGTCGTCGATGAATGTCTTGAGGCCCGGCGTGTAGTAGATCAGGAAACCGCCGAAATCGAGCGAGTTAAAGAGGCGCAGTTCAGGCACCTGGCCAGTGAGCCCCGTTGCCACTGCCGCCTCGCGCCGCGCGGCTGCTTCCGATTCCAGTTGCTTCAACTCAGGCAGCAGAGCGACCGGCCATCGGCCGCCATCCAGCCTGGCCCAATTTGCCCCCAAGACCGGCACGGCAAGTTGGTGGTGCTGGAACAACAGGGCCAGAGCCAGCAGCGCCGCGGGGATCACTCCAGCCCGCCATGTTAGCGCGCTACCGTCTGCCTTGGCCGGTTGCGGAGCGAGGCCGTCCACGGTGGAAGCGGACTCCTGTGACACCGATTCGTGCCCCACTGGCCGCGCGAACAAATCGAACCGGGCCAGCCACAACGCCAAACGGCTATATGGCAACAACTCGGCAACCGCCAACGCTCCCACGGCCGCGAATAGAGGACCATGGCGAATGCGGCTCAAGGCCAGCAAGATCCAAACGACGGGCAGCAGCCATGTGACATGGACACGCCGCCAGCCAAGGTTCCATGCGGTATCCACCAACAACCACAGGTAAGCCGCGGCAAGTGCGGCGGTGATGAGGCCCTCGGGCGTGGTGAGGCTCAGCGGCCGATGTTCCACGATCAGGCCCGTGAGCGGCATGCGGAGGATTGTCAGCCAGGCCTCGACCATCGCGAGGCCGTACGGATTGATGAGGAAGGCCGCCGCGCATCCGACTGCCACCGAGATCGCCAAGAACACCTGGCTTTTTGTAGCGAGCGGCGAAGGAAACCGTACGGCGGCAGCAGGATCGCGGCGGCAGGCCACGGCACCAGCCATGGTCCACACGATCCAGCCACCCACCACCAGTCCTAAAGAGAACAACCCCGCCAGCACACCGCCGTGGATGTTGGTCCACAGCACGAACAGCGGCACCAGCCACGCCAACCGCACTGCCCGGACGCGGCCTGCTTCCACGTCGCACAGCAGGGCAAAGGTCAGGCCCATCAAGATGATCGAACCCAAATGCGGCCGCGCATGAAAGTGGTGGCTGCTGGCGGCAATGGTCAACAGCACGGCCAGGGCGGCCAGCACGGGGTGAAGTCCGGATCGGGCAAGCCGGGCACCGATCCACGCATAAAATGCCGCCAAGAGCGTGACGGTCCCTAGCAGCAGCGTATCCCAACCGCCCCAGGCATGCGCGGCGGCCATGATCCATTCGGCCAGCCACTGCAGCGATAGCCACGGTTGACCGGAATAGGTGTAACTGAAGGCATCGTGGGTGGTGAGCGCGCGCTGCTGGAGCACACCGTTTCCCAATACCGTATGCCAAAACGTGCCGGGATCGGAAAACAGCGAAGCTCGCCCTGCGAGCATCAGGCCCGCCCAGAACAACAGGAACAAGACAACGGGAAATGGCAGATATTGCCGCATTGCTGCCTGGAGTACCGAGAATTCATCGATGGAGCCGCCATTGCGGCGCTATGCAATCGTAGGTCAGGCCCCAGCGGGGTGCGCCGCACCGCGGCAGTTTCGTTACGATCCGCCCGAACGGTACCGCTGCGCACCGGGGCGTCCCCTTCGTTATCCGCGTTCCAACCGTTTCAATCGGCCCGTCGTGGCATCGGAGCAACAGACCGTTACAATGTCCGCATTGCGTCGGCCGGCACTTCATCGCCGCATGGCCTCCGGCACGGTGGTCCATCAGGCGGTGCTGCAACGGCGCGCAAGCCTGCCAAACGCAACCGCACCATACGGCCGCAACGTCGCAATCCAAGGCGACCGCGGCGACGATGCAACGCTACTTTCGAGGAACCACACATGCCGCTGGACCTGGTAGAAACGCTTCGAGAACTGGTTTCGATCCCCAGCGTCAATCCGATGGGCCGCCCAGTGTCTGGGCCGGAATTCTTTGAATACCGGGTAACCGACTATCTCCAGGGCCTGTTCGAGCGGCTAGGGTTGCCCTGGCAACGGCAGCCCATTGAACCCAAGCGGGAGAATATCCTTGTCCGCGTGGATGGCGAGGTGTCGCCGTTGGATGGCGGGCCGCTGATCTTGCTTGAGGCGCACCAGGACACCGTCCCGGTGGACAACATGACCATCGACCCCTGGGATCCCGTGGTACGCGACGGCCGGGTCTACGGCCGTGGATCGTGCGATATCAAAGGTGGAATGGCGGCGATGCTCGCTGCCTTGGCCCGGTTGGCCAACCAGCCCAAAGCCGGCCGCCCAACCGTGGTGCTGGCTTGCACCGTCAACGAGGAACACGGCTATTCCGGCGCGGCCTCGCTGGACCAGTTGTGGAACCACGGCGACTCGATCCTTCCCCGCCGTCCCGATGTGGCCATCATCGCCGAGCCGACGGATTTGCACGTCGTCAGGGCTCATAAGGCGGCCGCTCGCTGGAAGTGCCGCACCAAGGGCCGCGCATCGCATAGCTCGCGCCCCCATCTGGGCGACAATGCAATTTATCGCATGTGCCGCGTGGTGGCCGCGCTGGAAGCCTATCAGAACGAGTTCATCCCTACGTTGCCCCAGCATGCCCGGTGCGGAGCGGCCACGCTGAGTGTCGGAACCATTTCCGGCGGAATCAGCGTCAATACCGTGCCAGACGAATGCGTGATCGAGATCGACCGCCGGGTTTTGCCGGGTGAAGAACCGCGAGCGGTCTACAACCAGGTGATTGACTTCATCACCGCGCGACTGGGGGACGATGCCCAAAAGGTGATTCACGACGAGCCGTACAGCCTGAGCCTCGCCCTGGATGACAAGAACAACGGCGAGCTAGCCGCCAGGCTGCAAGAAGCCGCCAAGCCGACATTCGCGGAGTGCGACCAGGTGGGCGTGCCGTACGGCACCGACGCCTCGGTGATTGCGGCCTTCGGCGTGCCGTCGGTGGTCTTTGGCCCTGGCTCGATCGACCAGGCCCACACGGCGGACGAATGGCTGGAAATCGAGCAGTTGGAAAAGGCGACGGAGATTCTCTACCGGTTCCTCAAGAACTGGTGAACGTCCGGCGGCCTTTCACCGGTGACCGCCTCCCACCGACGACAAGGCTGCTACGCCGCGATAGACCGCGCCGCTGAACCTGCGCCGCCGACCAGGCATTCATCGTACACGGCTAGCATTTCGCGCAAGTTGCGATCCAAGGAATGCTGCTCGGCCAAACGCCGGGCAGCGAGCCCCATCTGGCGCCGCCGCTGCGGTTCCCACATCTCGGCAATCTGCGCCGCCAGTGCGGCATCGTCGGCAGGATCGACCAGGATGTTGCCTTCGACGCCGGGCGAGATCAATTCACCGGCACCGTTGAATTGCGACGTGATCACCGGCAGTCCTGAGGCCATGGCTTCCAGCACCACCAAACTGCACGGATCGTAGAACGTAGGCTGAGCGTAGATGTCGGCCGCGGCGTAATATGGCCGGGGATCGGCGGCGGGTCCGACGAATAACACCTCGTCGGCCACACCGTGTTTTGCGGCCAACGCGCGGCAGCCTTGGGGTGACTTGCCGCCTACCACGGCCACCTTGATCGGCGTTCCGGCGGCCTTCAAGCGACCGGCGGCCCGGATCAGGCTGGGCACGCCCTTGAGCACAAAGTTGTGCGCCACGATCAGCACCAGCACTTCTCCGTCCTTAACGTCCCATTGTTCGCGCGTGGGCTGCCGAAGTTGCGACCGAAGCTCAGGCGTAAAGCGCTTAAGGTCCACGCCGTTGTAGATGATGCGAATCTGCGATTCATCGGCGCGATAATGCTCGCGGAAATGCCGGGCAACCATCTGCGAAAGGGCGATCAACCGAGTGGGCCGCGGGGCATACTGGTGACGTTCCACCCTGGCAAATTGCCGATACCGGGGAAGCAGCGGCGCGACCGCCCGTTTCAGTGGACGCATCCACCAGGGCAGCAAGTGAAGGTTCTGGTCAAAGGAAGCCCGCCGCGCCCCGCCGTGCGGTTGGAAGACATCGCACGCCCAGCCCACCCCCATGTCGTGGACAATATCCACGTGAAGCCCTTCAATCGTTTCGGCGGCAGCCTGGGCGAGGTGGTAACGATTGGACAATGGCGGCAGCGGGTGCCGCACGACGTCCAACTCGTCGGCTTCCGGGCCAAACGACCGGGCAACGACGTGCAGGTCATGACCTTCCGCTCGAAGCAACCTGGCAAACTGGCACGTCCAATGTTCGGCACCGCCCAGGCGGGCGTCGAACGATTGAATCACCAGGGCAATTTTCACGTCAGTTTCTCCGCAAATGGATCGGTCGAAGGCGGTTCTGCCGCCATGTCAAGGCGCGGGCGTCCTCGTCGGTGTTCGTTGCCGCGGGGTTCGATCCGCACCAAGCGCGGCCAGGCTGCACGGATAGCCGCGGCACGCGGTCCTACACTCCTGCCTGCCCAGGTAGCGTTCCGGCGAAGCCGTGGCGCATGTGGATGTGCCAGTTCGTATCTTATTTAGCGGGACTTTTCCCGTTTTCGCACCTGCATGTCAATCCAGCGCTGCCGGGCGAGAATCTTGCGAATGAACCGCTTATCGCGCGGTCTCAGGCGCCGCACCCCCAGGTAGTGTTTGATGAAGGCCATCTTGTGCGTCCGCGAGATTCGTTCAACGGGCGCCGAGTAAGCCAACTGCCCCAGGTCTTTCACCAGCCACCGCGACCGGAAGTGTCGCCGGTGTTCCACTCGTTGCAGGTCGATCAGGTTGACCTTGAACTCGCCGGGCTGGGTTTCCTTGATGAAGAAGTGACAGCAGTAGAGGTCGCGATGGTTGTAGCCCAAGCGGTGAAACTTGGCGGCGACCGAAGCGACCTCGGCGATGAGCTTCATCAGGTGCGGATCGCGCGGGGCCGCGCGGTCGGTGGCAAGGGGGGCAAAACGCTCCTGCAGGAAGTGGTCCAATTGAGTGAACCCATGCAGTTCTTCCGTCAGGATGAAGCTTTCCAGCAACCCATCTTCGTGCAGTTTCTCCCCATAGGCGATGAGCTTCATGGCGGCGATGCCGCTGCGCGCCAGGCGGACCACGTTGTCAGCCTCGACCCGGCCGGCCGTCAGCCCGCCCCCGGCTTGTGCCAAGGCACGAACCCTGGTGCGCGGCGTGCGGATATGATGTTTCTTGAGATACGCGCCGCGCGTGCTACCGTGCGGCATGTGCAATTCCAGCCGCCAGTTCTCGCGGTCGGGTAGCCGCCGCAGCAGCCGCCCCTGGTCGGTGCCCATCACGCGATCGAAGCTGGTGAGGTTCGCTTGTTCCAGCGCCGCGCGATACTCGCGATCGATCCACATCTGGCCTTGTTCAATCGATTCCAGAGGACGCACCGAGCGGTGCTCTTCGGTGTCGCTCTCGCGCATCTCCCACACATGGCGATGCGTGAGCAGATGTTCTACCTGTTGGGCGACCGCATGGTTCAATTCCATCCTGCGGAGTTTGAGTTCGGCCCGGTTCAAGTAGGCCTCGAACAGGGTTTCTCGATCTTTCATGCTGGCCAACCGGCGCGGCAGCGTGGCGACCAGCGCCGCCAACCCATCCACGCGATGCGAAAGTGCCAGTCGGTTCAGCAGTCTTGCCCGGCGGAACCCCCAGAATCCAACTTGCGGCAGTTCCGCGCCGTCAGATTCTGCTTCCAGCAGGTAAATATGCGTGCAATACAACTGAGGTTGATATACGCCGCTGCCATGCAGCCGGGCGATCTCGTTACCCAGTTGAGCAAAGAACTGCTTGCGGCGGCCAGCATCCGCGTGCCGCAAATGGGTCGCCAGGTAGTGGTTCAGCGTAATCGGCGACGGTACCGCCTCCAGCAACAAGCAACCCTGGGAGCGCATGCCCAATCGCTGCAGGCACAGCACCGGGCGAGGCCCCGTAACGCCCGCCTCCGCCATGTGCAACAGCACTTCCAACTCGGTGCGGGCGGGAGTCCACAAGCCGCGGCCGCGTAGCACCTGGCCGGCCAGGTATCGCCAGCGCACGTCCCGTTCTCGCTTCAGGTACAGCACCGATGTTTTGCCCGAGCGGGCCGGCAACTCCAGCCGAAGCACCTCGCGCCGCCTTTGGTGCGGCGGTGTCAGCAGCGCGCCATCGCGGCGGGCCATCAGCGCATCCAGTTCGTCCAACTGGTGCTGCGACGCAAGCTCGCCATAGTCGGGATGAATCCAGCGGAAATCGGCCATGCTATTCCCCGCTCGCTATGCGGCCGACCGGCCACGCCTGGGCGCAAGTTCCGCCGCCACAGCGGCCGCCACACGTTCTACGGTCAAGTCGCGCATGCAACGATGATGGCCCAGCGGGCAAACCCGGCGATGGCAGCCAAAACATTCCATCGTGTCCAGGCCCAGGGCCGTTTCGCGCGCCGTAGGATTGGCGCCCCAGATGGCTGGTGTCGGCCCAAAGATCGACACCAGCGGAACGCCAAACGCTACCGCGATGTGCCGCGGTCCGCTGTCCGTGGTCACCATCAGCCTGCTGCGCCGGATGCACGCCTTGCTCAGTCCGATGCTCAGCGGATGCTCGGCCAGGCTGAACACCCGGGGATGCTTCGAATCGCGGACGATCTGCCGCGCAATCTCGCGTTCCTTTGGGCCGCACAACACGAGCACGTCGTAGCCCAAGTCGCTGGCAACATACTGAGCCAGGGAGGCAAAATACTCCGCCGGCCAAAGCTTGGCGGCCCCAAACGCCCCGCTGGAGTTGAACACCACCACCTGCTGCCCCGTGCGAAGCCCCAGTTGCTTCCAAACCAGGTCTGCGGCCCGCTCGTCTTCGAGCGTGGTGGCCAATTCAAGCCCGGGCGACTCCGTTGGGCAACCGGCGGCAAACGCCAGCCCCAGATAGTAATCGACCATCGGGTGCTTGATCAGCTTGCCGTTCCACTGGGGCGGATTCAGCCGAGTGGTTAATAGCGGTCCGCGGCCGTATCGCACATAGCCAATCCGTTGCCGCGCGCCAGAGGCATATGCCAACAGCCCGGTTCGCAGCGAGTTGGTCATCAAGACGGCCGCATCGGGCCGGCGGTTGCGAAGCTGCCGCACGAGGTTGAACGTACCCAGATGCCGCTCGCCGCTGCGGGGTGCATAGAAAAGCTGCTCGTCGAGCCAGTGGGTACCGGCGAGGACGTCGGCCACGTAGGGCCGCATCACGCCCACCATAATCCCGTCTGGCCCCACCAGCTTTCGCAGAGCGCGAAGCGCAGGAGTTGCCATGACGACATCACCTACCCAATTGGGCAGGAAAACTGCTAACGTGTACGGCCTCATGAGCTGCCTGCTCGCTCGGCGGAACGGCCTGGCGCCCCGGTTGCCGAGGCCATCTCCGCATGCCTCGCCAACTTGGATTACCAGCGGTCCGCGACAGGAATTCCCTTTCCAATCGCCAACTGGGGCAGGCGGAATATAGGAATTCTTGGAGATCCGATAAACGGCAGTTCACCACGCTATCCCAGGAAACAGACAGCCTGCGGCGATGGAATCAGCGGTACCCCCCCCGAGAAATTGAGCCTTTGGGACCATTGAGGCAGCGGACGCGTGCGGCCCGGCTGCCGATTCTGCACGCCACGCCGGCTTAGATTCACCAGCCAGTGTTCGCAATTCGCCCATTTTGCTGGCGCGGTTCATCTACGGAACCAGGGCAAAACCGCTATACTGGTACCCGCTGATACCGCTGAGCATGTACCGCATGCGATGCTGCTTCCGCTGCCGCGTGCCATGCGGCGCCGGCCTGCTTCTGCATCTCCACCCACCTGCCATCCCTCCGAATGACGCCCTCCACCCTCCGACTCGTCCTGTTGGTGTCGTGTGCCCACGCCCTGGTTCACGTCTACGAGTTGGCTTTTCCCAGTGTCGAAACGCTCATCGCCGCCGAGTACTTTCCCGACAATCCCGAGCAGGGCAAGCGCGTGATGGGCTACATGGGTAGCTGCTGGAGGCTGCCTTTTGGGATGGGGGCACTGCTGGCCGGGTGGCTGGTCGATCGCTTCGGTGCGAAGTGGCTGCTGGTTGGCTACCTGCTGGGGTGCGCGACCACCAGTGTTATCGCCTGGGCGGCGCCGGACCTGGCCGTGCTGTTCATCACCATGTTCGCCATGGGAACGTGTGCCAGCATCTATCACCCGGCCGGCTTGTCACTGATTTCGCGTGAGACACTTCCGCAGGATCGCACCCGGGCCTTGGGCTACCACGGCATCTTCGGATCCCTGGGCATTGCAGCGGCGCCCCTGCTGGCCGGCGTAATGCTGGAATTTCTCGATTGGCGGCAGTATTACCTGATCCTGGCGATTCCCGGAGTCTTGTTGGCCGTGTTGATGGGCCTGCTGTTGGTGGAACATCATCGAATAGCCGCCAAGAATGGTGCGCCCCCGCCGCCAGCGGAACCGGGCAACGTGAGAGCATTCTTCATCTTGACCATTAGCGGCACGCTCTCCGGCCTGGTCTACGCCGCCTTGATGAATTTTCTGCCTCGCTACTTGGAGGACGTGGACTTCGGCCTGGCCGATATCGCCACGCGAAGCCGCAAGAACTACCTGGCTGGCGGCGTGCTGCTGGTCGGTGTCGCGGGCCAGTACCTGGCCGGAAAGATTGGCCGTGTCGAACGCCTGGAACGCCAGTTGGCCATGGTACTGTTCGGAACGTTGCCGCTGTTGGTAGCCATGGGCTATGCCGAAGGCAACCAGCGTCTCTGGGCCGTGGCGGCTGTCAGCTTTGTATTGTTCATGCAGCAGCCGTTGTACAACAGCCTGATTGCCCAATATGTGCCGCTGCAACGCCGCAGCCTGGGATACGGCTTCAGCAACACGGTGGCTTTTGGAGTCGGTGGCCTGGGAGCGACCTATGCTGGGTTGTTCACCAACGACCGATTCGTCTACAGTAGCCTTGCAGGTTTTGTGTTCCTGGCAGGGTTAGTCGCCCTGTGGCTCGATCACCGCAAGCGTAACGCACCGGCCGATGATTGACACCTGCGCAGCGAATGTCCGCTCGCTTTTGTGCCAGCACTCGGCCATGCGGCCGGTTTGCCCTGGAAAACGAAAAACTTCCGGGGCCGACTCGTTCGACGACCGGGCATTCGCGGCGCAACCATCAATAACACTTGTCTCCGGCCGATCGATTCGCTCTCCCACGGTTGCAATGGGTTGCCAGGCTGTGTCCTATCTCTTTTGACCTGGGGTTGCTCCGGACGGCCAGCAGAATCAAACTCTTGCGGTCTGCTACCTCCTGAAAGGATCGCTCAGGCGATGAACGCCGATTGATCATCTCCGCACATCGTCGATGCCCAATCTCGTTTCGTGTGCGTCTCTTTGTGCGTCTCATGGCGAACGCTGCGTAGTAAACGTCCGGTCATTGAATGCTATCGAGGGTTGTAAGACTTTCTCCTGCTGGCAGTCTTTACGGTCATTCGGCGGATCGGCATGAAATAGAACAGGCATTCGCTGCGCACGTATCAACTTACGATCTCCGGGACCGGCCATGTGGACTGTCGAACTGATCGTGATTGCGGTGATGATTGGATTCAACGGCATCTTCGCCGCTTATGAAATCGCCTTGGCGTCCATCGGCCAAGGACGACTGGTGACTCTAAAGAATGAAGGCCGGCGCGGTGCAGCAGCGGCCTTGCGGATGAAGCAGAGCATGGAAGCCAGCCTGGCCGTCGTGCAGCTAGGTATCACCCTGGTCGGCGTGGTGGCAGCAGCAACCGGCGGGGCCGGGGCCGAGGCAGCCATTGAACCGCTCCTCCGGGAAGCCGGCTTTTCCCGTACCGCATCGCAGTTGCTCGCCATCGCGCTGGTCGTTGCTCCCTTGACGGTGCTCACGATCATTCTCGGCGAGTTGGTGCCCAAGGTGTTCGCGCTGCGGAACAAGGAGTGGGTCTGCCTGCGGATGTCGATTCCGATGGAATGGTTCTCTTACACCGTGTGGCCGGTGGTGTGGCTGCTGGAAGGCGCCGTGACCGGCATCATACGCGTGCTTGGCCGCGGGCCTGGGCATGCCGATGGAGATGGCCAGGATGCGGCCCCCATCCAAGAACTGCGCAGCGCCGCAACAATGGCCCGGTTGGAACGGGTGATCGGACACCGCGAAGAAGGCATCATCGTGAGCGCTTCGCGACTGGCGGCCACCCCGTTGCGGCAGATCATGCTGCCGGCCGAGTATATCGGTATGCTCGACATTAACCAGTCGCTTTCAGAAGCGCTCGCAACGGCCCATCAGGAGATGCACACCCGCTTCCCCGTCACCGAAGAACCGGGCAACCCGCAGCGGATCGTGGGCTATGTCAACTTCAAGGACATTGTGGCGGCGCTGCGGTTTTCTCCGCAGGAACCATCCCTGCGCAATCTGAAACGGCGCATCCACAGCTTTTCTGAAGACACCTCAGTGGCCGACTGCCTGGAAGCCCTGATGCGGCAGCGAGGCCATATCGCCCTGGTGCGCAATGGCAACGGCGACGTAGTCGGCCTGGTGACGATGGAGGACATTGTGGAAGAACTCGTCGGCGAAATTCACGACGAGTTTGATCGCATGCCCGCGCACCTCACGCCAATGGGCGAAGGCTGGATCGCAGGCGGTTTTGTATCGCTCGCCCAACTTCGCGAACAGACCGGCATCGACCTGCAAACCCCCAGCGAAAAGCCCATCTATACTCTCAACGATTGGATCGCCGAGCAACTGGGGCGACCTCCTCGCGGTGGCGACGAGATCAAGACCGACTCGTATCGTGTGGTCGTCCGCAGAACCCGGCACATCCTCGTTCATGAGGCCTACATCTGTGCCATTCCACCAGGGCAGAATGAAGACAGCGACAAACGTTAGTCCAACGGGTCGCCGCAAGCCCGGACTATTCGGCTACGGTTCTGGCAGTAGCAGGGCACGCGCGCAATGCGAATGACAGGTTGCCCCAAGCAACCATGGCGTGTGTACCGAACCATTGGGCGTTCCTGGATGGCGAAACGGCCAATCCCTTGGAGCGGCGTTACCTTCCCTGCGCTACCTTATTGCCAGCCGTGGACGCGGTCGGCCGTGGTAGGAGAACTTGAAATATCGCGGCGAATGGCGTGATGCGGGCCATCGATGCGTTGCCAGCCATGGGGACGCGGAATGCCTTCGTCGAGTTGTTCTGTCGAAGGCCCAGCGGTGCGAAGTCCCGCTGGCGAACGATCCTCGGATTCCGATCGAGGACCGCGCCGGCCCAGTTGCTCGATCCACGCCCAACTGCGGCCAACCAGGCTGCCAACGGCCGAAAACAGGTGTGGCCATTGGGCGCAGCAGTCTGTCATCACCTGGCAGGGGTGGCACACCTTGGCGATCAAGCCGGCCTGGGCCGCATGCCGCAGGTAGAACCGCTCCGAATACAGCCCATGTTTCAGGCCGCGTGGGCGGGGCATATCATTGGCCAGCAGCACCGAGTCCGGCACGGCCGCCGAGTTCCAGCCAGCGGCCGTCAAACGCAGAATCAGATCGGCGTCGGCGCAATCGCCCAAGTCTTCTGCTAGTCCGCCGGCCTGCGCGAGTACCTCGCGACGATAGAAGCCACCCTGAATGGCGGGGCCAAACGGATGCTTCCCGGCCGCGCACTTGGCGGGTCGCCGGACACCGCGGCGCACGCTCACGCCATGTAACAGTCGGCGTTCGGGGTGATGGCGATGATGGATGGCCGGAGCAACAGCGGCAACTGCCGGATCGTCGAAGGCCGCCAACGCGGCATCGGCCCAGCCGGCTGTTACCTCCATTCCACAACCCAACAGGTGAACGAACTGGCCCCGGGCGGCGCGCAGCCCTGCGTTGTAGGCGGCAGCCCGATTGGCTCCAGAGGCCGACACAAAGTGAACTTCGTCTTCAAGGTCGTAAGGATCGTCGTAAGGGCTATCGAGGACAACCAGCACCTCGGTATCGGGGGGCCGGTTCTCCAGCACTGAGACTAAGCCTTCTTCCAGCAGCCTGGAGTTCCTCTCCAGCGGGATGATGATCGAGAGGCGCAGCACAACATAAATCCTGACTGGCGCGGGTGGGACTAGGCTCGCCGTCGGCAAAGCATGCCCAGCGAAACGGTGATCCTCGTGGCAGGAAGTGCAAGTGCGACGGAATGCTCCTCGCATTCGGTTTATTCGGCTTCCCTGGGGCGCCGAGTTTACAACAAGCAGCAGCGTTTGCTTCCCAAGTCCCTAATCGCACGGCCATTTGCTGCACTTCGCCCAAACTAACACAGCCGCCTACCTCGCCAGGAGGGGGATGGCGCCCGGTGCCATGGCGATGCCGGAGGGGGCGCGCCTGTTACTGCGGAAAAACTGCCATCTCCGCTGCTGTAACGGGCTTAAGGGCCTTCTGAGAATGACGGCCGGCAAGCAGAAAATTCTCGCAATCGCCGGGAAACGTGCATATACTCGAAGCTAGCACGGCTGCCGGATCACCTCCCCA
This sequence comes from uncultured Pirellulales bacterium, assembly GCA_964511065.1. Taxonomy (GTDB): domain Bacteria; phylum Planctomycetota; class Planctomycetia; order Pirellulales; family S012-138; genus CALBRZ01. Next base: position 117,252 of record CAZEEG010000001.1, read on the forward strand.
CTGGCTCCACTTCGACATGCCTTTCGCCTGGAAGGTTGCCGCCAGCAGGGGCGCGCGGCAAGGGCGGGGAGCCAGACGAACTCCACCGGGGTGGGCGATTCGCTTTTCCCGGCTCTGGTGTTGCGCCACCAGATGCAATCCTTGCCGTGCTTTGGAATGCCCCCACCTGCCTGAAGGAGCGGTCTCATGCGTTGGATCACGTCGTTAGCTTTGATGTCGTCGTTGTTGCTCTCGGGCTGCGGAGACACGGATTCCGAACCGGTGGCTGAAAACGGCGCGTCCCAAGCCAGCAACGGTAACAGCGCCCGTCGCGGAGGGTTCGCCAACTCGATGAGCGAACAAGTGGGCACCATGCTGGGGCAGCCCAGCGCCGCCGATCACCAAGCGGCGCCGCCAGCTACGACGGAAGGCGCTACCCAAGACCCGCACGCCCCGGACCCTAATAAGGAACAGGTAGAAGCCACGGCCGACACGGTGGGCACCAAGGGCAAGGGGTATGGCGGAGGCATCATCACCGAGCCGATCAGCCAGTATTTTCGCCTGCAGGACCGGATCAAGCTCCAGAACATCGAACACGGGGTGCGAATATTCCAAGCTCAGCACGGCCGCTACCCGGCCTCGATGCAGGAGTTTGAGGACGAAATTCTGAAGCCGCAGCAAGTGAAGCTGCCGGAACTCCCGCCAGGACGCAAGTACGTGTACGATCCGCAGCAAGGCAAGCTGTTCGTTCAGAGCGAATAGTCGTTGCCAGACGTTGCGGTCCTTTCGCCAGTGGTTCGCGGATCGCGAGCGCCTGGTTGACTCAACTCCATAGCTCGACGGCGATCATGACCTACCCGCGGCAGGTGCCGGCAAGGTTGCGCACCGGTGCGCCCCACGCTCCGGTTGTGCGTCCCCGGAAGTTCGCCGCTCCGCAAGCGACTCATCATGTCAAAGCATCCTCATCAGCCCAATCGAATCGGCGCATTGCGAAGTTTGCGGCATTTGCGATCCTGCGCGGTGAAACGCGCGATCGGGGCCGCGGTGGTGGCGGTCCTGTTGATGGCCGCCGTGCCCACCGACGCACAAGCGCAAAGTTGGATGTTCCGCCGTTCCTACTACAGTCATTATCCGGTGCAACGGGTGCAGGTTGGCGCCCCGGTCAACACACGATTGCGGTACACCGAGCCGACCGGGGCTTATGTCCGCTGGGGCTGGCGGAATTCCAACATCACGGGCGATATCCGCGGCTCGTACGATAACTTCCGCGTGTACGAATCGTGGATCCAAACCGGCGCACAGTACTGATCGTCCTGTGGCCGCCTCGCTATGAAACATAGCATATTTTGCCCGGCGGCGCCGGGGGCAGGCGACCTTCATTAGCGATTGCGGGGCAAGCAACGGCCTCGTCTCACGCCGCCCTGTGGTAAGCCCATTCCTTCTTGGGCAGAGGAGCGCAAGGATCGCAACTCGATGCGGTCACGTTCCGGAAGTGAGCGATGCCGCCTTCAATGAACCGCAGCCTGCAATGGGGGCGAGGCTAGTTGAACTGCGGACGACAGTACTGGTTGCCGGTGTGCGGGAGCGGCCGGTGCGCGTTCAATGGGGCCGCGGCTAGTCGGACCACGGAAGGCGGACTGACCTGTTACGCCCTGGAGTCGGCAGCCAAGCTTCCATGGGGTTGCGACAGACACCAGTTACTTACCCCACTTGAATACGCGGATTTCTGCGTTGGGGGCGGCGTAAACGGCAATCTTGCCCGGCAAGCTGCCCGGGTTTCCTCGAATTCGTTGGCAGCATGCGAAGGGTGGATGCCTCGGCAAGCGGCCAATCGCGCGCTTGGCGTGCGGCAGCAATTGATTAGAATCAATCACCTTGGGGGCCGTAGCTCAACGGTTAGAGCAGCAGACTCATAATCTGTTGGTTGCAGGTTCGAATCCTGCCGGCCCTACTTGCGTCCAGCGGAAGTGGGCGCGCACGGTAAGGGCGGTGCAATCCGCCATACCAATAATGCCAGCGTTCTACGGCGTAGGCGTGCCGTAGTAGGCTGCCGTCGGCAGCTTGCAGCGGGTGCGGACCAGGCCGGCGATTGCATCGACCTCGTCGTCCGGCAGCGGTGCCACATAGCTTTCTGCCGGCTGCCGGGCCACCGTGTAAACCTGCACCAGCTTGATCTGGCCGCCGGAAGCAACGATCGCATTGAGCCGATCACAATATGCAAGCAGTTCGTCGTGCGAGGGGGCCTGGCCATCCACCTGCATGAACAGCGATTGAATCACGATGGGACGCACCCGGGCGGCATCGGCCAGGTTGTTCAGCACCTGAGTGAATGGAATCTTCGTCCGCTCGACCTTCTGATAATAAGCATCGGTCCCGGCGTCGAGCTTACCCCAGATCTCACCGCAGTTGGCGTCCAGCAGGGCTAGTCCTTCGCGCACGTGAGGGCGATGAAACATGCTGGCGTTGGTGATCAGCACCATCTTGATCGGCGGCGCGGCGTATTGGGCTTCCAGTCGCCGCTTCACTTGGGCACACGCTGCAACAATCTCGGCAAAATTGCGATGGGTGGTCGGCTCACCGTCTCCACTGAAGGCAATGTCGTTCACCCGACGCAGATGCTGAGGCGTGGAGGCGAACTTGGGCAAACCGTAAATCTGTCCTGAAAGAGCGCATGCCAGTACGGATTCCAGTTCCGCCAGCATGGCATCGGTTTCTACAAACCGGGTATCGCTCTCGGTGCGGCGGTCGACCTGGCAATAAATGCAGTCGAAGTTGCAGACTTTGTCGGGGTTAAGATTCACCCCGATGGACAGACCAGCCGAGCGGCGGCTGAGCACGGGATAGACGAACCGCAAATCCTCAAAACGTCGTTCGTGCGCGGCGTGGAGCGGATGCCAAAGCGGCTGCGTACCCGCGTTCGGGGTGTCAGGCTGGAGTCTTGCCAGCCCAGGTTCGCTGGCGGACGAATCAGCGGCCGATGGTTTATGCCTGGTCATGCCGCGACATTTGGGAGGTGGTGGAAGGCGGAAGGTTCAAGGCGGCGCGGCCTTGGCGGGCAGCCTCATCGTAGCAGGCTTCCAAGCCGGGATGGGCTCCACGGAGGCCAGCCACCACGCGGTCAGCCCAATTGAAGTATCGTTCGATCACCTCCCGGCTCCAACCCTGCGGCACCGCCACGACCATGTTGCCCAGGTTGCAGGTTTTATCGGCCAGCTTGACGAGCTTGGCCCGATGCGACAGGTGCGGGGCGTGCTCCACCTGAAGTTCCTTGCGCCGCGCCTTGTCGAGCGTTTTGTCGTCGGTAACTTCGCCCACCACATGCGCCACCTCGGGTCCGAACTGCTGGGCGATCTCCTCCAAGGTGGTGTCGGTATCCTCCACGACGTCGTGAAGCAGGCCCGCGACAATCGTAATTACGTCGGCCCCATGCTGTGCCAGAAGTTGGGCCACTTCGAGCGGGTGATGGATATACGGGGTACGGCCGTCCTTGCGAACCTGCAGGCGGTGGCACGCCGAGGCGAACACCGCTGCGCGGGTTACGATTTCGAGATGATGATCGGTCATTGAGCAGGTTGTGCGTCGAGTTTCTTTAAAATCGAGAACTCATCGAGGGTGACGGTCGTCAGTTCGCCGTCATCGCGCTTCAGCACGATGATGTCGCTATAGACCTTGTCGTCGTAGTTGCGATCCACGTGCAAACCATGCCGGCGGCGCTCGGTGCGGACCACGGTTCCAACTGTCTTGGTGGTCCAACTGCGGAAGCCGACTTTGACCTCGTGCTCCAGTTCGATCCGGTCGCCGGGGCGCAAGCTGGCAAAAATCTGGCGGTTCTGGCGGTTCACCTCAGGCGACACAGGCAGCATGGCGGGGCGTTCTCCAAGAAATACGTCAAATGGCGGTGCTGGGGGCGGCGCGCTTGCGCGCCAGCAGGGGGGAGAGGTTGCAGATGCCTGCGATCCTCCCTTTGAACATTTTGCCCCTCCGACGCGTTCCAGCAAGGGGGATTGCTCCTGGACGCGGCCACATGCACCATTTCTGCCCGATTGAGGAGAGCTAGAACATCAAGTCGTCCAGCGGCGAAACCCAGGCCGGGCGGCCCGGAAACAGTGTCTCGGCCACCCGGGCGGCGGTCCGATTGGAGGCCCGCACCCGGCCTTGCTCGATCAGCCTGGAGGCGGGCGAGGTGCCCAGGGCCAATGCCAGCAGTTCGGAGGGCCCCAAGAGCAGATAGGTTCGCGATCGGCCTTCCAGGAATCGGGCACGCCGCCGCTCAAGCACCCAATGTCCTCGCAGGCCGGCAATGTCTACCCCCAGTTCACGAGGCAGTTCGTCGGCATCCCTGGCCGCCTGCTGGAGCATGGGGGTCATCAGCCGCAGCAATTTTGCGGCATCCAGCAGGTGGATCATCAAGGCGGAACCGTCAGCTTTGCATGGGGTTTGGCCGCCAGCAGCGAAGTAGCCCAACAGGGGATCGTCGGGCTGATCCATGATGCCCAGCGAAAATACGTTGCGCTCGATGGCGTCGTGGCACACCCGGGCCAGTAGGGCGTGGGCGACGTGTTCTTGGCCGTTCTCCCAGGCATGTTCCACGATGCAGTCGCCGCGCAAAACCAGATAACCCAGCAGCGGTTCGAATTCCGGGCCTCCGCGACGGCGTTCCGGGCCGTTAACGGCCACGTAGATGCGATCGAAGCGGTTGTGCGCGGTATGCCATTGCCACATGGTTTCGCTACGTTCAAAGGCGCCCCAGGACGACATGGCTCGCCCTTGATGCAATTGAACGAGGGCCGCCGCTTCGCAGCGCCGCCAGTGGCGTACGGAAACGGGGCCGGCATCGGCCTCGCCCAACCGCGAGACGATATGGCGAGGGTCGTCGTACCGGAACCGCCGTTGGAGCCAGGGCTGCCATCCGCGATGCGCCAGGAACTGTGGCTGCTGGCACCAGGCCGTGGCCATCACCGATCGCCGCGCGAGCATTTGCTGGCGGGCCGCTTCCAGCAGGTGCGAAGCCAACCCCTTCCGGCGATATTCAGGCCCGGTCACTAGCCAACTGATATGACTGGCCGGAAGGCTACCGGTGCTTCCCATCAGTTGGCGAGGGCTGAGCAGGACATGCCCCGCCAGTCGGCCATCGCACCGGATCAGCAACCGGTCGTTGGGTTCGTAGGAAGGCTCCTCCAGCGCGGCGCGGAACGCCTCGCGAGCCTGGGCCGAGTGGACTTCGGCCAGCAGTTCCTCGACCTCGGGATGATCGGCCACGCAGCCAGCATCAAGCTGGCATCCCGCAGGGAGAAAACCGATCGATTGCCGTGACAGATATCGGGCTGCATTCGATTTCGCCTTGCGCATCCTGCAACCATCCGTGAGGGACTGGCTATTCGACTTATCAACGTGGCGACGAAGTGAAGCGAACGCCGTGCCGCTTCCATGCCACGAATGCTCCAATCCCGGGAGAACCGCAAGCTGGCCCGCCCCTCGGTTCCTGGAATGCCCCCCAGTCACCTATTGCGGTGCGAGCAGATCAGCGCACTTCCAATGCGCGCGGCACCCTGACGTTGCTTCGTCAGCTAGAACCTAGGATAGCGGACCGAGGATTGCCAGCAGAAAATCGCGCAAATGATCCGCGGGATACAGGCAGAATGCGTATTCGCGTGAAGATAGGAGAGCCTTCTGCCGCAACCGCTCCACCAGTTGCTCCCGCTGCTGAGCCCGGCGGCGGCGCGGCTCCTCGATAAACGTCTGCAATTGCCGATTTAAGGCGCGAATGGCGCGGTGCCGAAGGCCCTCCTGTCCCGGCGGTGGAACCATGGCGATACACTCGCGCTTGGCCTGCACCAGTTGCCGCGCCTCCTGGAGTTGCTCCGCCGACAAGCGGTGTTCCACCTCGGCCAAAAATCGCTCGGGGTGGTAGATCATTTGCCGCTCTTGCTGGTCGAGGCGGCGGAGGTCTTCTTCGCTCACATCCTCTTGCCGGACGGGCAGCAACAAGGTTGCTGAAACGGTCAAATACCTGGGCGGCTGCAAGCCATAGAACCGGCAGATCAAGCGGTCGGTCAATTGGTCGTACTTCGCGCCACCAATTCCGTGCAGGAACAGCTCGCCCAGGCCCAGGCGCGCCCACAATGTGGTCAGCAGGGCCCTGGTCCGAATCTTGATGCCGCCCTCGTTCAATGCAGCCAGTGCGCCGGCGGCACGTTCGGCGTCGCCATCGGCCGAAAGCGGAAGCGAAACCTGCCAGCCTTGCCGGTCGGTGATCTGGACGGCCGGACCACCGCCGCCGGTGAGACTTCGGGCGTAAAGCGGCCGCCGGCGTGGATCGCGGTCGGTCCACATCCAGAGCGGGACTTCGAGCCAGCCATCGTCCTCATCCAGGTTGGGTACCGGATGTGTGGCGCTGCGCAACTTGTGCTGCTGGCGATATTCCGCCAGGGCCGCGTTGTAAATCTGCCAAAACCGGGGGAGGTGCGCCAGCAGATGCGCCACGAACCAGTGGAACGCTTCGCTGCCGCACACGGCACTTTGCGGCAACTCAAGCGTTTGGCCGCCCCAGCGCTGCTCCCAGATGTGCCGCGATTGCGAGAGGGCCTCGCCCAAGTTGTTGGTTGCGGCCAGTCGCTGCTGGGCCAGCGGCCAATACTCGCGCAGCATGGGGTTGGGCACCAACGGCCGCAGCCACTGGGCGGCGCGATCGGCAAAGCTGGCGAACCGCTCGGCATCGACCACGCCCCGCTGTTCGTACGGAACCGACGCCTGCAGCTCCGGCGGCAAAGACTGGTCGAATTCAATGGTCTGGACCGATGGGTTTTCCCGGGAACCGCCCGGCACGCGCAGGGCGTGTTCCTTGACGACGTCGCTATCAATCACCAGGTTGACCGCGGCGCCACCATACCGGTTGGCAAGGTATTGCAGCGTGAAATTCTTGAACCACACGCCCGGGTGAAACAGTTGCGGCTGATGGCCTGCCAGAAACAGCGGCACCTTGCGGCCGACAGGCGGATCATCGACATCGCGATACTGCCGCGTGTACGCCAGGGCCGAATCGAGCAGATGCTGCCGGGCCTGCTGCGCCAGGGCTGCCATCGAGCGGCCGTTCAGGTCCAGTTGCGTGTACCGTTGCGCGTGATGCGCATTGGTTTGCAGGAGTTCCCCGACTTCATTCAGGGGAACATCCACCACGGCGGTCCGATCCTGACGCGGCGCCTTGGGAGAAGAGCGTTGTACCAAACACTGGGCCGCGGTCATCCGCCTGCCACTCCCGTTCCGCAGCGTGTGGATCCGCCTGCCGTGGTTTGCTGCCGACCGGCAAAGGGATCGTGCCCCAGGTGGTCTTTCACCGTGGCGATGCTGCGGTCCAGCAGGTCGCGGTAGTACCGCAATCGGGTTTGGGAGTCATCGAGCGCGCCGCCGAAGGATCGTTCTTCTTCCAGATAAATGAGCGGTACCGGCAATTCGATGATCCGCAGTCCCGCTGCCGCCGCGCGCACCCAAACTTCCAGGGGCATGGCATAGCCCGGCTCGCTTACTTCCAGATGGACCAAAGCCGGCACACGGTAGGCTTTGAAGCCGCAGAAGGCGTCAGTGAGGTTCAGCCCTAGCCGGTCGTTGATTTCGGCCGTTATCAGTTGGTTGATTCGCCGCCGGTCGGCCGGAGGCTGCGAATCGCCCTCGAAGGTCTTGAGGTATCGGCTGCCGGAAACGATGTCGGCATCGAGCGCGGCATGCACAAACTGGGGAATCCGGCAGGGTTCGTGCTGCCCGTCGCAGTCGATGGTTACCAGCACGTCGTAGTTGTTCTCGCGCGCGTAGCGAAATGCGCTCAGCAGCGCTGCCCCATACCCCTGGTTGGTTTCATGCCGCACGACGGTGATGCCGGGGATAGCTTCCAGCACCTCGCGGGTGCCGTCGGTGGAGCCGTCATCGACCGCCAAAATATCGCTGCTGTAGCGGCGAACTTCGGCCAACACGTCGCGGACGTGCGCCACCTCGTTGTAGACCGGAAGTGCCGTCAGGGATCGCAAGGGCATGGAGAGATTGCTTCCGTCTGGAGGTTAAAACTGCGAGGGTGATTGCAAGTGGACAGCTAAGGGAGTGCCGTCACCGCTCGTCGCCAATAAATGCTTGCAATCCTATCCAGGTATGAAACTCGCCCGGTTGGTATGGTCCGACCAGCGCTGGCCTGGGATGGCATTTCGCCAGCCCCGACGGCCGACTTAACCCGCCACGGCTCGCTGGCACCCAGCTTGCCTGGCGCATGTCGGTGCTGCCACCGCCCGCGGGCGATGAGCAAAGGGTTCGCTACGATGCGGTTCATTCTAGGTAGCGAAGGATTGAAGTCAACGAACCCAATGACCAGTCAAGATGTCCTGGTAGCGGCCGCGGAATCGCAGTTCGCCCAACTGGCAAAGTGCCCGATCCCGGCGCGATGGCTCTACTGCGGCGAGCCATCGCTAACCCTCAGATTCGATCCCGTTCCCCCAGATGGCAATCCTTGATAGATACCTGGGCGACGGTCGTGCGGCTTGTTGTATTCCGGTCTGCCGAAGGCCCCCGTTCTTGTGCTGGAAAACATGGGATTTGCGGCACCGATCATTCAACAACCGCGTATCGATGGCCCAACCATCAGGAACGCGACCGATGCATATGCCCGTCAGAGGCCTAAGGCAATGACCGTTCCAATCGCGTGCGATTCATCGAACCTCGCGGGCTGGACAGTCTCGCGGGTCGCAGCGTGCGCGCCCGGGGGGCCATGTTCACGCCCCCAGGGGGTAGGCCCTATCGGCCCGCCCCTCGAATAGGTGGCTAAGGTTCATTAGGATGGAAACGCAATCTTGAACGACCGGCCCCGCCTCGAAGGTAGCTGGCAAATGGACGATTCCTGCTCAGCGGATCGCGCTTCCCGGGCGAGTCAAACGGCGCTGCTGCTTCACGAACTGCAGCAAATGTGGCAAGAAGGCGATCGGCCCCACCTGGCATGGCTCATTGGGCGGCTTGACGAGCCCACCACCGAAGCGAAGCTCCAATTGATTGCAGCCGATCTCAACGCGCGCTGGCAGCGGGTTGGTGATGCGTCTGTGACTTCGGCAACCGTAGGTGATCTTCCCGCCCGACCATTGGCGGAAGATTACGCAGGCTTTTTCTGCGACGACGACTGGCCGTGGGTGCTGGAAAAGCTGGTGCTGGAGGAATTTCAGGCCCGGCATCGCTGGGGGGATCGTCCTGATTTTGAAGATTACCGTCGCCGCTTTCCAACGCAGGTGGCGGATTGGCAAGCCAGGATAGCCTGGCCATATGACAGCGCTTGGAATCCGGAGCAGGCCGCGGCCAACGATGCAGCGACCGAATTACCCGCCCCTTGTAGCCGCACCGGCAGCGGGATCGGGCCGACCATGAATCCCAATCCGCACCAGGGCGATGGAAGGGAAGCCAGCGGCCACCATCGCTCTACCGATGCCGATGCCGCCAGCGGTAAGCCTATTCCGGGCGCGCAGGTTGTCACCGCTTCTACGCGCATCGTGCTGCCAGGAGTGCCGGCAGCGAATGGCCCTGAAGCGAAATTCAGCACGCCGGGCGATCCACCGTTGTCGGCGGCATCGGCATCCACCTCCGGGGCGAGCACTGCCGACGACCAAACGCCACATCAGCCCTGGATGCCGCTTGCGATCGGCGAACGCATCAGCCGCTATCGCATTCTCTCCGTGTTGGGGTCGGGCACGTTTGCCGTGGTTTACCTGGCCGCGCAGGAGGACCTGGGAAGGCTCGTGGCCCTGAAGGTGACTCGCATTTCGACCACACCCATCAGAACGCAGGCCTGGCCGCGGAGGCTAATTTCCACGGCACCGTCTGAGCCACATGCCCGCTTCGCCAGCGAAGAAACCAGTAAGTTGGTGGTTTTGGAACACGACTCCATCGTCAAAGTCTACGACGAAGAACGGATTGCCGAACGCGACCTGCTGCTGATCAGCATGCAATTCGTTTGGGGCACCACGCTCAAGGAGATCATCCACCGCGCCGCGGTAACGCCCTGGGCCTCCCGCTGCGGGATGAACCTGCTGCCGCTGTTGTCGGATGGAGGACCGCCGCCGCTGGGCCTCTCGCCAGCGATCCAACAGCAGCGCGAGTACGTGGCTTCGCTGCCCTACAAGAGCGCGGTATTTGAATTGGCTATTCAGTTGGCTTCCGCGCTGAACGTGGCGCATGCCTGGGGGATGCTGCATCTCGACATCAAGCCGGCCAATATCCTGGTGAACCAGGCAGGACGGCCGCTGCTTGCCGATTTCAACCTGGCGAGTGATATGGCATCCCTGCGGTCTGCTCCCAATATCGGCGGCACGTTGCTTTACATGGCCCCGGAACATCTGGAAGCATTCAATCCCGAGGACCCCACGACCCCGGAAGTCATCGACGAGCGAACCGACTGCTACTCGCTGGCGCTGGTCATTTTTGAAGTGGCTGCTTGCCGGTACCCATTTGAAACCCGGTTGATGGCCAACCAGTCGATCAGCCAGGCAGCCGCAGCGGCCGCGGAGGAGCGGCGGAGCTTTGTTCCCAAGCTTGCAGACTACGCACCGGCGATGCCGCGTAGCCTGGATTGGGTTCTGCAACGGGCGCTTTCACCCGATAAACAGGATCGGTTTGAATCGACCACCGAGTTTTCACGGGCTCTAACAGCAGCGCAAAAGTACGACGAAATCACAAGCCGGCTTCCCGAGGCGCAGTGGCTGCAAGCCGTTAGCCGCTGGCCGCGTTGGACGATGGCACTACTGGCCATAGCTCCGCATTTCATCGGCAATGTGTTGATGATCGTCTATCCGTGCTTGATTGGCGCGGCTCCTGTTGAATCGGCCCGGTACTGGTATACGTTTCTGGGACTCAATGCGCTCGTTTACGTGGCGACGGTCTGGGCGGTTTGTCGATTCGCCTTCCCGTTGATCGGGCAACTGGAGGATGTCGAGCGGAGAGCGCCCCACTCGCACCAGGACGCCGACACGGCCAGGGCCGGCTATTCGCGCACTGTGGTGGCGATTGTGACGACGGGGTTAGCGGCCTGGATGGTAATGTCGGTAGAAACCGTGGGCTGGCTCGACCTGCACATCCTGCTGACCTGGCTGTTGGCGACCACCATCTTTACCTCGTACTCGTACTTTGGTTCAGAACTGTTGGTCGTCCGCTGCTTCTATCCGCGGCTACTGGTGATGAACTCCAGTCCGACGATCACGGCGCGGCGTGAGTTGCGCGCGGCATCAAACCGCGTTCGCAGGTTCAAGCTGCTGGCTGGTCTCGCTCCGATGGTTGGGGCATTGTTGCTGATGTTGCCAGCAGAGGATCCCGCCCAACTAGCAGCCATTCGGCTCCTGATAAAGGCGCTGCTGGTTCTTGGCATTGTCGGCTATCTCACCGCCACGGCCGTCGGCGGCCGGATTCAACGGACGATCGACGCCCTTACGGACCGCGCAGCCTAGTGGGGCGGAGCGTACTGGGGTGAGCGTGGTTCGGTTCCCCTCGCGCAGCGCTTCCCCCTGTTGATTTTCGGCCCCAGGCTACATCTTGGTGATGATATCCGTGGTGGTACTGCTTTGGATCGGCTGCGGCAGTTGGTCGCAACTTACGCGAGCATCGACCCGCACCTGGTTGCCGGGCCGTTCGGCGCGCGCCCTCACGCGGTACGTGATCGTCTGCCCGGGCTGCAGTTCCGGGAAAGGTGAGAACTGGACGGTTTGGCCGTTGATCTCAAACGAGCGCGTTTCGCCGCCCGTGCCCACCCGCCGCGGCGACAATTCCGGCGCCAGGTTCACTTCAACGGTGACATAGGTGGCCGACGTGGCGCCGCGATTTTGGATGCGAATTTCAAACGGTACATCCTGGCCCACCTCGACCGGGTCGTACAAGTCGACGACCGAAACCGTAAGCATGCTTTCCGGAGCACGGATGGCCAGGCACGCTTCATCGGAGCCTGCCACGGCATCGCCCGCCTTGGCCTCGGCCAGCGTGCAGGTGCGGACGGCCGCCGCCTCGCACCGGCACACGATCCGCAGTTGGACCGATTCACCCGGCGGCAACCGATCGACGTTCCACGAGAGCGTATAACCTGTCCCTTGCTGGAGACGGTGATTCTCGGTCGCATAAACGGGCCGCAACTCCGGGCCGTACCGATCGGTAATGACCAGATCGGACAGCACCGCATCGCCCGTGTTATGCACCTCCACGGCAAATTCGGCGTCTTCGCCCACCTGCTTGACCTGGGGCCCCGTCTTGCGGATTTCAAACCGAGGATTGCCGCGGGCTGCCCCCTGCTGCACGTCGACGCATGCGCTGGCCGTGGTGCGGATTCCACCGTCGGCTGTAACCTCGATCCGCGTGCATTGCCGCCCGGGCCGCGTGGTGCGGAATACCAGGTCGACCGAACGCGACTGGCCCGGCGCCAAATCGTCCAGGGGCGATTCGATGGGGCTGGGGGCTTCTTCGTGCTGCAAACCGGCATCGAACTCGGCCCAGATCAATAGGTTGGTCAGCGGACGATTCCCCCGGTTGGTGATGACCGCGGTGAAGTGCGCATCCTGGCCGAGTTGCACCTGTTGCGGGCCATTCAACCGAACGTCCGCTTGCTGCCCAATGGGTTGCGGTTGCGGCGATGGCTGTGGTTGCGCCGCAGCCGGCACCGTGGTCCGGGTGCACTGTTGAAACTGTGCGTCGCCGGAGGCCACCAGGGTGGCGCACAGTTCGTACTGCCCGGGCCGTTCCACCTGAAACCGCGCGGCCAGCGAACGGCGATCCCCCGCGGCCACCACGGGGAATTGCCATTGCAACTGCGGCCCGACGTGCTCGGCTGGAGGGTCCGTGCCCAGCAGCCGATAGCCGTCGGGCAGCGGCAACGCCACGGCCACGTTGGACGCCGGCTGATCGGACGGGTTTTGAATCTCCAACACATACTGGACGGTTGCGCCAACTTGTGCTCGGTCTGGGCCGGTGATGCTCAAAGCCAGGCTCGAAGTCCACGTATGCTGAACCGAACCGCGGCCGACGACCAACCGCTTGCCGCCTTGCGGATAGATGACGTCGATGCGGATTTCATTGGTGCCGGGCGTGGGTGCGTTCTGTAAGAGGTCGATGCTGCCCTGGCCCAGCTCGTCGGTCGGCACTTCCACCACTCGGGAGTGTTCCGGCCCCAGCCCCGCTTCGGGGCCTGAAACGATCTCGTAACGCACGATCCACCCAGGGACCGGAGCGCCGTTGGTTGCCCTGGTGACGGTGGTGACCAGGCGTTGGACCGCGCCTAGCGGTTGGATTGAAGGCGGCGGAAAGGTCCATTGACCATCCACCCAGTAAACGGTTGCCGTTTGCGTATTCGCTGAACCGCTCGGCAGGTCGGGCGTGCTGGCCGTCACGTAACTGACGCCTTCCTGCGCCGAAGTCAGCGCGGCCCAACTTTGTCCCCGTCGAATGCAGGCGCCGCCGGGCAAGCGGACATCTTCCTCGGCCGTCGCCACCAAGGCTGCATGAGGCGTCACTTGCCGTGGTGTCGAGAACGGACTGATCAGCCAACTGAATGCGCCGCCTTCGCCCGCGTTGATGAATTGCCCCGCACTATCGGGCGAGAGCATCCAGTTCACACGTTGGTTGGCACGGAGGAAACCGGCATCGCATACGCTGGCCGTCAGCAGCACTTCCGTACCAACTGGCGCTACCAGTTCGGCCGGCGTGATCATGATTCGGCCCGGTGCCACCGCGCCTGGTGGTTGAATAGCCGTTCCCAATGGTGCCGGCGGCACGGTATAGGTGGGCACCGTTGGCGCGGGCTGATACTGCCACGAGCGGCAGCCCAATAGCAGTGCGCAGACTGCGGCCAACAGGCCGAATCTTCGCATTGCCTTGGACTGGGACATACGCCTACACTCCGCGCGCAGTACGACACCGATGCATCAGCAAAACGTACCATGTAGATTGTTGGCAGCAGTCGCCGATTTTCAACTTTGCCTGATGCAATCAGGCATCACACCTCCGTACTGCCAGCACATTCGCTTTATCCCGGCCTTTCTATCCCGCGCAACCTGACGGATCGGTACCGGGGCGCCGTCAGAATTGGCAGCATGAATAACGGGTGATGCCAGCAAGCAAATGCAGGCATCTGGCTGCCGCGGAATGTATATGCGGAATGGATTGATTCTTTCGCCGCCAATCGCCGCGCGGCGAACTAACTGCATCGCAAATCTTTCTTTTCCAGCACACTCGGCGGCATTCAGTCAGATCGGGATGCAATGAAGCCGTCACGCCCTGCGCCGTTCTCACGCGACACGTGGTCGTGAAACAGCGCTGCGCCGCTAGCTTGGCCGCATAAACCGCATGGAAAGAACATCCCGCCAGCTTTTCGAAATCCGGCAAGTTTGCGCAGGCATTTGGGTGAATGAGCACGACACGCGCAGTCGATGCAATCAGTGCTGCGGCAGCTCATGGAGACAGAGCATCACGCATAACAGGAAGGGTTGCGGCCGACGCGCAGGGCAAGCGACGTTGCCCGATCTTGGCGATTACCGTCTGGCATTCGCCCCTTCCTCTCTCGCGACCTGGCGTGTTGTCCTCTCTCCCTCAACGATCAAGCGACTAGATGAGCACCACGAACATTCCTTCCCCCAAGTTGGCCGCACGGACAGAAAAGCGTCACCACGATCGGCAGCCATTGCGTGCCGCTGAAGTTGAGAACTCCAGCACCGGCATTTATAGCGGCAGTGTTCCATTGGCCGAAAAGGTTGCGGCCGCACTGGCTCAGCATTCGTTCTTTCGCTGCCAGCCTCCGGCCGTGCGCGCCGAAGCAGGCCATATAACCTTGCGCGGCGTGGTAGCCACTTACTACCACAAGCAAATGGCGCAAGAGACGATCCGCCGGTTGGATGGCGTCGATTCCATTGACAACCTGCTGCACGTGAGTTGGTAGGCCGAGCATCGGGCAGAACAGCCCCCCTCAAGTGGCTTGGCGACATGGGCCACAACCTGGCCAGGGTTTCAATCGGGCAGATGTTCGCCGCGTTTCTCTTCGGCGGCACTCGCCCGCAGATACTTGGGGACCAGTTGCCAGAGGTCGTCGCGCTGGCCAGCTTGAAACTGCCGCCAGGCTAGCGATGCTACGCCTGACGCTCGGGGAGCCCAGTACTCCGAAGGTAAGGGCTGCACCTGCTCTGGAAGTCGCGACGCCAACTTTTCCAGCACGGGACCGGCGATCGCTTGCCCTGGCAACAGCGACGCCAACCAGGTTTCAATATCCACGATGCGCGATTCATCGCGAGGCTGCATCTGGCCCTGTTCGTTGCGGGCAAAAGTGGCCACGAACAATTGCTTGCGCTGGGCATCGAGTACGGCCGTCAGTTCCTGGCACGACGGCGGTGCGCCTTCGGCAATCACCGCCAGCGAATCGACACCTAATATTTGGGCCTTGGCCGCATACGCCAAAACTTTCGCGGTGGTGACGCCACACCGCAGGCCCGTGAAACTCCCGGGGCCAACGGCCACCGCCACCAGGTCCAATTCGCTGACGTTCCAGCCTTGGGCGGCTAGCATCTCTTGAATGGTGGGCGCCAGCGTTTGGGCCACGCGCTTCTCGCGTGGCAATAGCTGCTCGGTTAGCAGGCGCTCGCCCTGTGCCAGTGCCACGCTGCCAGTAAAGCCGACGGTTTCGATCGCCAAGATTCGGGTCATGCCCGGTAGTTTCGGCCGCAGCCCTAGTCGACACAAGGGGGGCAGAACGACAATGCGCCGCCCGCGTACCACGGCCCCGGGGCACTTCCGCGGCAAAGCGTCGCCGCTGGTTGCACCTTTGACGCATCAATAGGTCGCGCCAAAACAGCGTTGTGCAGCCGCGTGGTTTTTTGCGACTTCGTGCGAGGGTGGGCAACATCTTGGATATCTCGCCAATTCGCTCCCCGACGCCCTCAAATCGCGTGCGAAAGCCGCGGCTGTTCGCTTGTATCGCCTTCTGCCCGGTGCTTTACTGGAGGTTAATGCATCCCCGCTAGCCGGGGGCGAGGCGGTGCCATTGCCCCGGGGAGACCTGTAACCGAGGGCGGCACCCGGTCAATAGCCTGTAGCGCCAGCTAGCGGAACCATGAACGGCCGTGATGCCCCGGCGGCGGCGCGTGGAGTGGCATTCAACCCGGTCGGCCATTGCCGAGCCATGCCCAGCCGATGCGGCCGCAAGGGGAGGTGGTTCGAGCATGGCCGTCTCACGCCACCTTGGTACCGGCACGGGCCACAGGCGGCAATCCATCGCATGATTGAGACTCTCAGGATGAGGACGCGCGGTATGTCCCAGCGCACCATTACCATTGCTTTGGTGGTCGCCCTGTTGGCGGCCCCGCTGGGATCGTCGGCGGCCAAGGCTGAGGGCGAATGGGAAATTACCCCAGAGAGCCAACGCGCGCTGGAACGCGGCTTGGATTGGCTCGCCCGCCATCAAGGTCCTCAAGGGAATTGGGACTCCAACGACTTGGGACTGGTGGCCATGGGAGCGCTGGCCTTCCTGGCCGATGGTCATATGCCGGGCCGCGGCAAGTACGGCGAGCATGTCGAACGGGCGCTGGATTACATCATCCGCCACGCCAAGGCGATTGGCGAGCCCGACGCCACCGGCCATCCGCCACTTTATCTGTTGAACAAGGCAGACCCCGGCCGCGACATGTACAATCATGGCCTGGCGACGTTTGTCCTCGGCCAGGCGTACGGCATGAGCAATGATCCGCGACTAAGCGCCGTGCTGGGCCGAGCGCTCAGGTTGATCGCCTCCACGCAATGCAATGACGGCGGCTGGGATTACCACGCCGTCCGCCGCGAACGCGGTCATGACCTCAGCCTGGCCGTCATGCAAGCCAAGGCGCTGCGCAGCGCTGTCGATAGCGGGTTGGAAGTCCCTCCAGAAGTGATCAACCTCGCCATTCAGAGCGTGCGAGGTTACTACCGGGCACGGGGCGGCAGGCGGGATATGGACGAAGCGGCGCTCAAGAAACTGCCCGGCCAGTTCACCTACAATGGCTCCCAGGCAACGCTGGCCATGGCCGCGGCCGGTGTGGTATGCCTGCAAGAGTTTGGACAATATGACGACTGGCGGATTCCCAAGAGCATGGAAGTCATCACGGCCGCCGTGAAGAAACTTCCCAGCGATACCCGGCCCGAACAGGTGCCGTTTGGCTCCTACGCACTGTACTATGTGGGGCAGGCTTTGTACCAGGTTGGCGGGCCGGATTGGCGCGAGTGCTATCCGGTGTTGCGCGATTCACTCGTGAAGTCGCAGCGGTATCGGGCCGACAAGCCCGATGATCCGCAAAACGGTGTCTGGCACGACTCGGGCCAATTTCGCGTGGGCGGCAAACCGGGCGATCTGTTTGGTACCTCGGTGGCTTGTTTCATCCTGGCCATGCCCAACCGATATTTGCCCATCCTGCAAGAAGGAAAGATTGAATCCCTCCGCGCCGATGCGGCGACCGACTAGGCCGAGGCACCCGGCGGCGGCCGCAACTGGGATCGGTCGGATACCGCCTACCCCCAAAATTTCCGTTGAATGATTCCCACCCCGACATTGTAAGGACGTTATCAACCCGCCCTCGCGCGGTGGGATGGCCCGCGGCACTCCCCCCCCACCCTCTCATGATCGGCGCCGATCTTGGGGGGGAATTGCCGAGCCAACCGCACCGCCTGAGCGCCACCCGCGCCCCAGCGTTGGCCCCTTATGTTGCAGTTTTCCGCAGGTGCCTTTGCGATTGCCGGTTTGATCGCCGCAACGGC
>CAZEEG010000002.1:0-26837 GCA_964511065.1 uncultured Pirellulales bacterium
TTCGATCTCTTCCTTGGCATGGATACCGAGGTCTTTGCAGACTTCGACCTCAACCGGCAAACCGTGCGTATCCCAGCCCGCCTTGCGCTCGCAGCGGTAGCCGCGCATGGTCCGGTAGCGGGGAAACAGGTCCTTGATGGCCCGCGTGAGGCAGTGGCCCGGGTGCGGCAGGCCATTAGCCGTGGGAGGGCCTTCGTAAAAGACAAACTTTGGCCTGCCTTCCCGTTGTGCCAGCGACTTCTCGTAAATCCGCTTTTCCTCCCACAACTCCAGAATCTGCTGCTCGAGCGTGGGGAAGTGGACGTTGCTTTCGACGGGACGAAACATGCGAGGCAGACAATTCGAGATTTAAGAGTGAAACTTCATTCCTGGACCACACGCCGCGCGGCGAATGCTGCTTCTCCGCTCCCCAAAAGGGCGCGGCAGGGTCGGCACAAGCCGTGGGCATTTGGCCCCGCGAGCGCGGTGACGGCCCCCCCTCCGGGGCGACACCTTTAAGCCCGGCAAACCAAACCAGAAATAGACCACGCAGCCCTCGGCTTTGCAATGGCGGCCGATGGGCTTGTGGCCGGCCAAGCAGCGCAACCGCCAATGAAGCGGCCCCCGAAACCTCCATAAAGACAGTTCCGGGGGCGCGCAGGTTCTCAGCGAGGCGGGCCAGGTGCTACGCCATGGCGGCCATGTCGCGGCTTCGCTGTCCGGCAAGGATTACTTAATCATTCTTCAGGCGGAGGAACGGGGCCAGCATCCCGGGCAATTCGGCATCATGGATGCTCATCCGGGCGCCGTAGCCATCGCAGAAGATGGCCAGGAAGACATTGTTTGGCCGGAGGTGCCCCAGTCCGGAGGGCAGTTCCTTGCCGGCCTCAATCGGCAAATCGTCGGGCCTGGTCCAGAACACCGCGCGGTCGGCATCTGCTTCGACGGCCAATATCGAATTGCTGGCGCCGACCAGGCTGACGATGTCGTTCAAGGAACGCGGTACCCGTTTCTCGTAAATGGTTCCAGGGCCTACGACCACCTGGTACACGGTCTTGCTGTCCGAGGGAACATTGGGGCTTTGATATACCTCCGGCATCTGCTCGATCAGCTTGCGGTTGTGTGGGCTGTCCCAAGGTTCATCGAGCTTGAACTGCGCGTAGAGTTCCTGCTGCTCCAGGTACGGCAGCAGATGGACCCGCCAACTGAGCAGTGGTTTGCCGTCGTCGTCCACGCTATACCGCGGAGGAAGCTTGCCGTCGTGGCGGTCGGAATAGAGGTGACAGGCGATGACGATCTGCTTGAGGTTGTTTAATGATGTGCTCGCTCGCGCCGATTCCCGTGCCGCCTGGATGGCGGGAAATAAGGTTGCCATGGCGAAGCCTAAGGCGGCGGTATGCAGACCTTTCTCCGATTCCCAAGACAGCCTGTTGCCTTGACGCTGGGGTGCCAATGCGACCGCGAAGCTGTCGGCCAGCCGCTTTGAATAGCGGGCGGCGGCCTGGTCCACCGGATCATCGCTTTCCAGTGCGGTCTGCAGATTGCCGTTGACCTGCGTCTGGAGCACTCGCAGGCCCGAATCAACCAGCGCTTGCAACTTATCGGTAGCCTGTTCGTCGGCGCCCTCAACTTGCAGGTGTGTCTCCAGGTTCTCACCCAAGATGACGGACAACTGCACGTGGTCGATCAGCGAAGGAAGATCGCGAACTGCGGCAAACGGAGGAGGAAGCTCCGGTGCCATGGCCAGCAACTCGTTGAGGTTCTCGCGAACCGGTGCCGTCTCAATCACCGCGGCCACGTGCGATTCACTCAAGGACGCCAGGCGAGTTTGAAGGCTGCTGGGCTCGGCCATGGCGGCGGCCTTCATCCGCGTCAAGGTGGCCTGGGGCGCAACCAGGATGCGATTGCCTTCCACCGCTGCGATGCGCGGCCAAATCGCCCGCAACAGCGGATTGTTGGCCACGCCAGCTTCTGGCGGAATCTCCTGCAGCATCGGCAGGATGGTGCTGGCATCGACCGGTTCGGTGAACTCGACCACCACCCCATACCCGGGCGGAAGCGGCGGAGCGATCGGTCCCTGGACGAACGCCACCACGCGGCTGACCTTGGCCGGATCGATGCCAAAGTCGCGGAGCATGGCTGCCTGGATGACCTCCAGAGGCAGTACTTGCAGGGCCTCGACCTGGAACATGGTCGCCGGTTGGGTCGTTACGGCCCCGAACGCGTCCGGTGGAATGTAACGTATGGCGCCAGGAACGACCGGCTGCTGGGCGTTTGCCTGCGGCACGCCCCCAACCACCAGCCAGAACAACAGGAACGCAGCCGCCATCGGCCGATGTGCGAAACGCATGACAGGTACCCCATTTTTTTCTCGGGCAAGAAGTGTGCGAAAGCCCCCGGTTAGGAGAGGGAGGTGCAGTTTACCCAAAGTTGAGTGCGGGAACCACGCCCGGTACGAGGCAAAACGAAATGGATGTCGGCGCTGACTCTGGCTGCCGCTTTCGCAACATGCGGCAGCAGCGGAGGGGAGCCGTCGTTTAGCTGGCGGACGTCCTCTACGAAGCGGCTGCGTGAGCGCCGCAGTGCCCCCCCAAGACAAGGCCCGGAAACAGCAAGGCCCTCCACCGCCCGACGGCGCGGGCGATGGAGGGCCGCTTGCGTGCAAACCTGATGCTGGAAGAAAGCTTAAGCTGCGTTCTCGATGACCCGCGGTCGGGCAGCCTCGAAGGCTGTGATACCGCTACCGAACTCGGCTATGGCACACCCAGCTTGTGGTGGATCACTCCCTGCCAGCCGACTAATACGCCGAGCCGTTGTTGATCGCGGCCGCGGGCGGACGCCGCGGGCGGAACGTACCCGACTTCGGCGGCGGATTGGAGAACCGCTTGTCGCGCTGGTTATCCATGAAGTCTGCCGGCTGGGATTGGGCACCGTACTCCACAAAGCGGCTGTTGGGCACGTAGCCCACATGGTCGATAAACTTTTCGAGCGCCAACACGGGAATACCCATCTTCGAAGCGTTGGCGCGGAGGTCCGAATAATCCTCGATGCGGCCCTTGGGAGGTTCTCCCACGATCAGGTACCGCGTCTGCGGGGTCAATTCGCCCGTCACCGCGCCATCGGCTCCCAGCCAGGCGTCGATCACGCCGTTGTTCATTCGGACCAGGTCGCGAATGATTTCCTCATCGGGTTGGCCGTCCTTGTCGATGTCCATCACCCCGGCAAAGGCGAAGTGCTCTGAACGTCCTGCGTGCCAGATCGGCGTGTAGATCAGATCGCCAGGCAGGATCGGGTTGGCCAAGTCGTCTTCCAGGATACGGGCTTCCGCCAGGTTCTCGCCGAGAACCTTAATCACTTCGATGGCAGCCTTGCTGTCGCCTTGGGCAACGCCGTTGCCGTTGGACGCAAACACGGAGAACTTCACCAGCGGCTTGAGGTAGTCGGCCGAACCGCGGTTGATCCACACCGTGCGGTTGCGCTGGTTCACCCAGCGAATCTCGCCATCGGGAATCTCGGGGGTGGGATTGCTAAGTTGATTGACTTCATTCCGGAGGTCGTGAACGTCCGACTCCAGCTTGCTGACCTTCTTTTGGTAATCCTGGTTAGCATCGGCCAACTTGCGGTTGATCTCGTCCAGTTCGGCCTGCTTCTCGGCGATTTGGCGGACCAGGTCATCCTTTTGGCTGACGAGTTGCCGTTCCGTTTCCTGGAATCCACCGGCGGTGGTCGCAAAATCGTTGGCCTTCCGATCGAACTCGGCCTTCACCTGGCCCAGGCGGCCCTGGTTGCCGGCTTCCAGGGCGTCAAACTTCTTGGTCATTTCGGCCAGCTTCACCTGCTCGGCCAACAATGCTTGATGCTGCTGGATGATCGCTGCCTGCTGCATCTCCAGGGCGTGCCGGTAGAACTGTTTGTCTTGCGGGTACGAGGCGGCGTACTTCCGCATGTCGTCGGCAAAGACCTGCTTGACGTCGTCGAGCGAGGTTTCCGGGTCCACGCCGACCAATGTTTTCAACTCGCGAATCTCGTCCACGGCCGTGCGCTGCCCAGCCAGGGCCGTGCGGGCCTCACCCTGTGCGGCCGCGGTGAGTTGCCGTGCTTTCGAGTACTCGTTGAAGAAATAGAAGGTGGTAATGCTCAGCGTGATCGTCAGAAACGCAAAGATGATGACTGCGATCTGAAGACCTTGGCTTTCACTTTTGGCCATGGTTCAACAACTCCGCGGCGATTCGGTACTGTTCCGTTGAGGTAGGACGATTCCACGACCTGAGTGGGACGTGAGCGAGGAGGCGTGGCGTGGAGCGACCCAAAGACAGGATAACGATCCGGCTCCAAGCGGCGGCAATCGTTATGGTTTGAGTCTAAACGTCGCCTGTGCCAGTGTCAACGAAATTGGCGCAGTATCGCGGTTTTCGTCGCCGTTCTTGCCCAGGGGGGTGCTGATACCCCACGGCCACCGTGCTGGGTTCACCGGGGGGAAGGATACCGCTTGCCAGTTCATGTAAGGGGCGGGCTACCACTCCCCTGCGAAACATTGGTTTTCCCCCCGATGGTGCCAGCACACCCTGCCACTTCCCCTCCTGAATTCAACCGAAGCAGCATTGCGTGCGACCTCGTCCTGATGCCTGCATAGCGCATGACTGCCTCCTTGCCTTTCGATCGCCAAAATGCGACGGATTCTGCGGGAAAACCGAAGACTTGCCACCCAAGTGCTGCGATGACCAGAAGCGCGCAACGGCAACGTGCAGTATCAGCTTTTTCTTGCGCAAGGCGGCCACTGCATTGCTTGGTAATTAGCGACCACTGGGACAACCAGGGGTTCTACGGACACCTGGCAGAACCTCGCCCGGCGGTTTTCGACCGGCGCAGCACAGCGGGCCGATCACGACAACTCCCTAGCCCTAGAAGATTTACTTTCGCTGACCACCCCCTATACTTAGGGGGCCGGTGGCCACAACGTGTCCGCATGATTGCCCTGCACGGAGGCAAATCCGCACCCGTGGCGTGTCGGAATATGCACTTCGACAAGGGAGCAACGATCCATGGAGCAACCATCCATAGGATCAAGCTGACTAGGGGGGCTTGTGGTCGTGGCGTCGGCACCTACCGCACCGATAAAGCCTCCGCTGGACGTTGCACCAGCAAACGCTGGACAAGGCACCAGGCCCGGCGGCGGTTTAGGGCAGCCACCACTTCGGCCGCGGGCAGCGAGCAATCGGCACCCGCTGATGTGGGTTCTCGCGGCGGTCGCTTTCGGGATTGCTCTCGATACCTGGTTGAGCATTGCATGGGGCATCTGGATGGCCGGTGCTTCGGCGCTACTGGCCATCTGGCTCGTTACCTGGAGGAGAAAGCACCGCCAAGTTGTTTCTGCCGTGCTCATTCTTTCGGGAGCAGCCACCTGGGGCGGCGGCTGGAACCATCTGCATTGGCACTTGTTTGCCGCGGACGATCTTTCCAATGTCCTCACCGGGGACGATCAGCCCGCCGCAATTCGGGCCATTGCCCGAGCGGCGCCCCGTTGGCATCCTACGCCGGCCTACAATCCACTGCGAGCGATTCCCTCCAGCGAAAGCAGTCGCTTGGAGGTTGAAGCCACCGCGATTCGGGACGGCAATCGCTGGGTACCGGCCAGCGGCCTTGGCGTCTTGAGCGTCAGCGGCCATCTATCCGGCGTTCAAGCAGGCGACCACTTGGAGCTTTTCTGCCGGGCCAGGCGAACCATTCCGTCTTCGAACCCGGGCGACTTGGATTTCGCCGACCATGCCCGGGCTGATCGCGTCACGTTCTCGCTGCGGTGCACCTATCCCGAGTGTGTGCGGGTGATCGAAACCGGCTCGCCGTGGCAACTCCAAAGACTATTCGATTGGATGCAAAGGTATGGCAGTGCGCGGCTGCGGGAGCAGTTGGGCGAACAACAGTCGGCCCTAGGTTGCGCCATGCTGCTGGGCGCTCGCGAACAACTGGACTTTAGCCGCACGGAAGCCTTCTTTCGCACCAATACGATTCATTTTCTGGCTATCTCGGGCCTGCACGTTGGCATCCTGGGCGGCAGCCTGTTGTACTTGCTGCGTTGGGGCTTGCTGCCGCGCCGCCTGGCACTGGGGCTGGTGGCTGCGTTTTCGGTCCTTTATGCAACCATGACGGGGGCCGATCCGTCAGCCATGCGGGCGGCCAGCCTGGTGGTGCTCGTTTGCCTGGCGCTGCTGCTGGAGCGCCCTTCGCTGGCTTTTAACTGCCTGGCGGCGGCCGGACTGTACATCCTGTGGCGCAACCCGGCCGACCTGTACCGGATTGGGCCGCAGCTTTCGTTCCTGGCGGTGGGAACCCTGATCTGGTTTGGCCCCCATTGGCTGCGGTGGCAACATCGCGATGCCCTCGAACGCCTGGTGGCCGCGCACCGGCCGTTGCCCCTGAAAGCCGCCGTTGGACTTTACCGTTGGTGGCTCCGGGGAACCTTGGTGACGGCCGTGGTTTGGGCGACCACACTGCCGGTTATCATGATGCAGTTTCACCTGATTTCCCCCGTGGCGATTCTGCTCAGCCCGCTGCTGACGGTCCCCATTGCCGTCGCGCTGTTGACCGGATTTGGACTCCTGCTGTTGGGCTGGCTTTGGCAGCCGCTGGCAAGCATCCTGGCCCTGTTCTGCCACGGCAACTTGTACGTGATCGACACGCTGGTCCATTGGGGGAGTCGATTGCCCGGCAGCCACTACTGGATTGCCGGGCCGGCGCCGTGGCTGGTCGCAGTGTTTTACGCAGGGGTACTGGGCTGGGCCGCATCGCCGCGATTTCCCCGCAAGTGCCAACTGGGCCTGGGGCTTCTGGCCGCATGGTGTGTGGCTTGGATTGCGCCATCGCTGCTGCCGACCCGCCACGCGCCACGACTGGAATGTACTTTTCTCTCGATGGGGCACGGCTGCGCCGTCGTCCTGCATTTGCCCGATGGGCGAACCGTGCTCTACGATGCGGGCCGCCTGGGTTCGCCGGCGGGAGCAGCCCGCAGCGTGGCCTCCTACCTGTGGTCGCGAGGGCTCACGCGGTTGGACGCCGTGGTGATTTCTCACGCCGATGTCGATCACTACAACGCCCTGCCTCAACTCTTGGAGCAGTTCGACGTGGGGGCCGTGTATGTGTCGCCCGTAATGTGGAACCCTCCCGGCGCCACCAGCCGTCAAGGTTCACCAGGCGATGATTCGTCTGCCCGGCGGGTTCTGCGGTGGGCCATTGAGAACGCCAAGGTTCCATGGATCGAAGCCTGGGACAAGCACACCCCCTTGGCTGGTGGTGCGGGAGTGCGGCTGGAATTTCTTCATCCCGGCCGTGATGGTGTGATCGGCAGCGACAACGCCAACAGCCTGGTACTGCTGGTGGAATACCAGGGGCGGCGCATCCTGCTAACGGGCGACCTGGAAGGCCCCGGATTGGAAGCCCTGTTTGCACAGGAACCGATCGACTGCGACCTGGTCTTGGCCCCGCATCACGGCAGTCGCCGTAGCGATCCTCCCGGCTTCGCCGCGTGGTCGCGTCCGGAGTGGGTGGTCATCAGTGGCGGATTCGACCGCGGCGATGCCCAAGTGCTCCACGCGTACCAAAGCCACGGCGCGTGTGTGTTCCATACCGCGTACGACGGTGCCGTGACGTTCTGCATCGAAGGCGGCGCAATCAGCGTCTCCTGCTTTTGGCAACGCGAGTGAATCTGTGGCGTCGCTGGGGGGGCCGACTTATACTAGGGCCGCAATCGCGGCGGCCGCGCGGACGTATCATGCGGTGCCTGCGTGCCACTGCGAGATTACGATGTGCCGCTGCCGTCGCACACCGTGCGGCGCAGGATGGCTGTGCCGTCACGGCCCACCGCTACCGCCAGACTCTGGGAAATGCAGGCTCTATGCGGGGGGAGCGATCGGCCGAGAGCGGCGCACGAATCCGTAGCCTTATTCGGGATCATCTATTTGCGGGGCAAACCAGGAGTGCGTTCAAGATGAGCAATCGGATCCAGACCAACCGCCGCGACTTTCTGAAAACCTCGGCCGCCGTTGGCTTTTGCGTGTGGACGTCAACGGCCCTGGCCGAGAGCAAGTCGGCCAACGAGCAGATCAACTTCGCCTGCATCGGCGTAGGTGGCAAAGGCAGCAGCGATACGGACGATGCCGGCCGGCATGGCAATGTCGTGGCATTGTGCGATATCGACGAGAACCGCCTGGAGGCGAAGGCCAAGGCATTCCCCAAAGCGAAGAAGTACACCGATTTCCGCAAGATGCTCGAGGAGTTGGAAGGCTCCATCGATGCCGTGACGGTCAGCACACCCGACCACACCCACGCCGTGGCGGCGGCTCGGGCCCTGCGGATGGGCAAGCATGTCTTCTGTCAAAAGCCCTTGACCCATTCCGTGCATGAAGCCCGGTTACTGGGCGAACTGGCCGCCAAGAATGGCCTGGCGACCCAGATGGGGAACCAGGGCACGGCCAGTTCTGCACTGCGCACTGCCGCTGCTCAGATTCAAGCCGGCGCTGTCGGCAATGTGAAGGAAGTCCACGTGTGGACCAACCGCGCCGGCGGATGGTGGAAGCAGGGGGTCGAGCGTCCGACCGATACGCCAGAGGTGCCCAAGCACGTTCACTGGGACTTGTTCCTGGGCCCCGCGCCCAAGCGTCCCTACCACCCGGCCTATCATCCGTTTGCATGGCGGGGCTGGTGGGACTTTGGCACCGGAGCGCTGGGCGACATGGCCTGCCATACCATGAACATGCCGTTCATGGCCCTCGACCTCCGCAATCCGACGGCCGTGTCGGCCGAATCCTCCGGCCACAACAAGGACAGCTACCCCCTCTGGTCGGTCATCACGTTTGAATTTCCCGCCTCCAACAAGCGGGGACCGCTCAAGCTTACCTGGTACGACGGCGGCAAGTTGCCCCCGGCCGAGAAGGTTCCCGGCGGCCAGGTCCCCAGCAGCGGGTCGCTGATTATCGGCGACCAGGGGGTGATGTTCTCCCCCGGCGATTATGGCGGAGGCAAGCTGTTCGATCCCGAGGGCAAACCGATGAAGGGCCCGGAGGTCGAAATCGTTCAATCCCCCGGCCATTTCCAGGAACTGGCCAACGCTATCCGCGGCGGCGCCCCGGCCGTTTCCAACTTCCCCGACTACGCCAGCCCGCTCACCGAAACAGTGCTGCTGGGTAACCTGGCCGTGTGGGCCGGCACCCGTGTTGAGTGGGATGCCGAAAAGCTCGTGGCGAAGAACATGCCCGAGTTGGCCCCGCTCATCAAGCATGAGTATCCGCGCGGCTTCGAACTGTAACCAGCGGCGCCTTTGCCAACAGCCGCAACTCAGCAGCAATGCCAGGATGCAAGGCTCCCTGGGGAATGCCCCTGAATTAGCAGGTTCGCCAGTGGTGGCCGGTGCAGCCGGCGCACTGTTATCCCTCGGTTGCATGCAAAGGCCCGCGTTTCCCGAGCAATCCTTCGGGAAACGCGGGCCTGTTTCTTGTGGTGGCTTGGGTAGCCGCGATCGCGGTCCATCCGCCTTAGCGGCGGATACCGCCGGCCCGCCAGTCGGTGCCCTGGCGGGGCGGATCACTCCGCAACTGCGTGCCGCCGATCGAGTTCTTTTGGGCAACCGTCGGCCGCCCATCGAACGGATCGTTGCTGATGGCAACGCGGCGGGTGACTTCTTCTTCGACCATGCGGCGTTCCGTGATCGGTACGCGCACCACTTCTTTCTCGGGGATCAATTCCCGGCGAGTAACGGGCCGGCGAACCGTTTCGCTCCGCGTTTCCCAGCGCGTAACCGGCACATACCGGTAAGCCAGGTGCGGCTTGGCAAACGGATTGAACCAGCCCGCCCAGTAGGCTTCCCAGCGGTATTCGGTGACAGGAACGTTCACAAGTCGGGTGTACTCCTCAGTTTCGGTGGAGTACTGTTCGCGAAAGACGGTTCGTTCGCGCTCTTCGAAGCGAGTCTCGGTGACGGGCCGCATAACCTTCGAGCGTGTCTCGCGGTAGCGCACCCCATCCTCAACGTACTCACGCACCTCCTGTGCGAGTGCGCCCGACGCGCAGGCCAACAATCCTGCCGCAACGGCCCATCCATGGATCCGTGCCACGGCTACCTCCCAGCATCGCTAGAGTCCAAGTGCGGCGCAGTCATCGAAAGCTGTCGCCGCCGCCCCCGTACAGGTCGGATGCTCGAATGTGGTGTTCATGGATTGAACACCGACCTCTGGTTCTGTATCGGTTCAACCCGTATAAAAGCGGCAACGAAAATGGCCTGCACCGCCGATTCTCATTAAAGCCGTGCAACGTTCACGGTTTAGAAACTGGCATCGGGCAGGCGGCCCGCCCGATGGGTGCCCTCCAACTTCCCTATTCTTGCGAACCTGACAACGACGATGGCAAAAGGCATTAAAATTGACGAAACCATGCTTCCGTTGATCCGCTGCCCCGCTAGCCACCAGACGCTGCGGCTAGCAACGGCCGACGAACTGGCTCGTCTGAATGCCAGCATTGCCAACAGCCTCCTCAAAACCGTGGGCGGGGAAACCGCTGGCGAGCCATTGGAAGGCGCGCTGATCCGCGAGGACGGCACCGTGGTCTACCCCATTGTCGACGGCATCGCCCGCCTGATTGCCGACGATGGCCTGAAATTGCCCGAGGAGCTGGTCCTGCCCGCCACTCAGGAGCAAGCCGACCACCTCGCCAAGGCCGACGAAGTCGACGGCAACGGCTCACCACACAGCTAGAGACACGCGGCAACCCTGGAGCGGCATGGCGTGGCGTGGCGCGCGCAGGTCGCGCCTGCGATCAGACTTCCTCCGGCGGCGGATCGAGGTGAATCTCGGGAATCCGCTCGGCGTCGATCTCGATTTGCGGGTACTCTTCCTGGCTGGAGAGCACCTCGGCAAAACAGTGCTGCATTTCCGCCAGCAGTTTCTCCAGATCGAGGCCCATGTACATCGGCCGGTACGATTCCAGGTAGGAACGCGAGCTATGGTACAGCTTGCGGGCCCCGCGGGTATTGCCGTTGCCAAAATGGTACAGGGCCACCGCCGTCTGGATCAGCCCTTGATAGAACTTGCGGCTCTCGCCGTGTTCATCGGCCCAAAGTTCTTCCCAGGCCTCGTGGCTTTCAAAGAATTCGCACTCGTTGAAGTAGCGAATACCTTCCAGGTAGAGCGGATGGTAAGGGCTTTGGCTCATGCGGATCGCCCAAGAAAGAGGGGGCCGCGGTGGTTGGCCCCCCCATTGAGATCACCATCGCGAAAAAACAGGGGGCCGGATTGCTCCGGCCCCTTTCTGGTTGTGATTCAGCAAACAAACCGACCGCACGCGGCGCGGCGGTTTAGTCGTCGCCAGCGTACCGCATCACCAGTTGCAGCACGTACCAGAACAGCGTGGCGAGCGAAGCAAACAGCGCCAAGGCGGCGGCCACGTGCTGGCTGGTGTGGTAATGGTGCAGCACATTGCTGGTTTCGTACAGAATCCAGCCGCTCATCAGCACGACCATCGCCCAGACGAAGATGATCCCCAAGTTAAAGCCGGCAAAGATCGAAACCAGAATCAGCACGAACGCCGCCAGCGATCCCAGCATCAAGATGCCGCGGAGGAACGAGAAGTCCTTGGCGGTGAAAAACACAATCACCGTCAGGCCGGCAAAGATCACCATCGTAATCAAGCCGGCGGGCATGATGATCTCGACGTTGCGTGCCGACTCCATCGCCTGGGCGATGTACAGCAGCGGGAGGAAGATCACCGCTTCGATGAGCACAAACAGCCCCAACCCGAGGTACTGAATCCCTGGGGAGGAAGCGCGGCTGGCCATGTTATTCGCAATGGTTGAAACCACCATGAAGGCGCCCAGTACGGCGAGCCAACCCCAGCGTGTACCTAGAACCGAATGCGCAAAGCTTTCGGCGATTCCTGATGCAAAAAAGATCGACTCCAGGATCACGAACAAGATGACTGCCCCACCCAAGTGGAGGTATGTCTTGCGGATGAAATCCGCTCTTTCGTCTACGGTAGCCTCGGCGGCAACGCGGCCAAACGCCGCATACGGGTTCTGCGCCTCGCTCATCGAATCACCCCCTCACTGGGAATTGGGAATGGGATATGGGATTGCCCTGGAGATTTGCAAACATTCGCCGCCACAGTACATCTAATCTACCTTTCGGTCAAGCAATTTGCTTCTTGTTGTAAACTCTGAAAATTTTTTGGTTTACGCCCCATCCTCCGCCTGCCACATTCCCGACGAATTGCCCGCAGTGCTGGCGCTGCCCCCCCTCTGTAAGCGTATCGTATTTGGCGGCAATATCTTCCACTGCCCCCCTCCAAAGAGGAATTCGTGAGCCCGTTCAACCGGTACGGCCGGTCGTACCTGCCTTGGCCGGGCGCCCGACTCACGTTGACCCAGAACCGGCTCTGAGCTAGCTTCTTTCCCAGCAATCAGATACGAACGTCCCGGTGGATGGCGCCCCGGGGCAATTTCTCCAGGGACGGAGCATGCGACGACATCTGGCCACACTTGCCGCCCTGATCTTGCTGACCGCCACCGTTCAGGTGTGGTGCGTGCAACATGCAGTGGTCCCGGCCCAAGATGCCGTGCGGTACGTGAACCTGGCGCAGGCCATGCAGCAACACGGCTTTTTGGCCGTCATGCGGGCCACGCACCAGGAACCGCTCTTTCCGGCGCTCGTATGCCAAATCCATACGGCCTCCCAATGGCTAGGGTTCGATGGCGGCATTTCCTGGTTAACCGCCGTTCAACTGGCGGCTGCGTCAGCCAGCACGTTAACGATCATTCCGCTGTACGGCTTGATGCTGTCCTTTGTACCCTGGCGAGCGGCCATCGCCGGGGGGGTGTTCTATGCCACCCTTGGTTCGCTCGCTCGACTGGGCGCCGATGGTCTCGCCGACAGCACCCATCTCCTGTTGTTGGCGATGGCCCTGCTGTTTGCCACGATCGCCTGGAAACAACTGGATCGACTGATGGGCGGCGAGGCGGCCGATTCAGATGCCCCTGCGCTGCCGCTGGGTGTCCGGCGGCCAATCGCCTGCATCGTGGCGGCATCGTTTGCCACAGGATTGGTCGCTGCCATTGCCACCTTGGCCAAGGCCGAGGCGTTGCTGCTGGTTCCCGCCTGGTTTCTCGTATTGCTGTGCCCGGCAGCCTGGCGGCTGGGGCGACGCCAAGCCAGCGCGCTCGCTGCTGTAACGCTGCTCGCTGGCTTCGGCATCGTGATGATTCCGTACATGCAAGCGGTCCAAGCACCTTCGCTGGCCGCGGCCGCCGCGCGCTTGATGGCCCAGCC
This sequence comes from uncultured Pirellulales bacterium, assembly GCA_964511065.1. Taxonomy (GTDB): domain Bacteria; phylum Planctomycetota; class Planctomycetia; order Pirellulales; family S012-138; genus CALBRZ01. The sequence goes on from CAZEEG010000002.1 coordinate 13,284, forward strand.
CGAGGGGGCCAACGGCCTGAACCATCTGGTTACCCCCGAACATGCTCCCTTGCTTCCGGGACAGCTACGCACGGAGGAAGGGGAGCGGCTTTCATTCGAACGCAAGGATCCGGAAACGAGCCTGCGCCGCTTTGGTTGGCTGGCCGCCAGCCGGGAGTTCCTCAAGGAACTGCCCGGTGCCTTTCAATATGCCATCGGTGCCTTGGCCGTGGTGGGGCTTGGCGTGTTGCCAGCCACCGGACGGCACCGCCTCGCTGATCGCTTCATCTGGGCCTATTGGATTCTGTACACCATTGCCGTCTTGGTGGCCGCCAGCCAATTGGGATACCTGTCAACACGGCACGTATTGCCGCTCGTGTTGCTTGGCATGGGACCGGCTGGCCTGGGCGCAATGGCCGTGGGCGAACGGCTCACGCGCGCGCTCAGCAACCATCCCGAACCACACCACAAGGACTTGCCGAAATACGCCCCTTACAGCCGAGGCACCAAGGCTGCCTGGGGCGTAGTGGCCGCCGTCGCAGCGACCTGTTTGGTCCGGACACTCCCCCCGCTTCATGCAGGCCGGGAACCGCACCGGAAGGCTGCCGAGTGGATTGCCCAGCAGCACGCGCCGGGCCGTGTTCTCGATACCCGCGGTTGGACCGGCCTGATCACTGGCCGTGAAACCTACACCTACGAACGAGCGCCGCTGGCCTGGGGCGATCCCCACTTGGCTTATGTGGTGCTCGAACACCACGAACTGAACCACGATACCGCCCGGAGCCGCACCTTGGCACGGCTACTGGAGGTGGCTGGCGAACCGGCCGCAACGTTCGCCAACCCCAGCGGCGATTCCCGCAAGGATGTTGCCGTTTACCGTTGGTTTCCCGAACGGCTTTCGCTCGCCAGCTATGGAGCGCCTCACCAACGATGAAATCGGGCGCAGACCACACGCAACTGCGGCCGCCTTGAATCTAAAGACCCAATGTAAGTTGCATTTAGTACCAAGCCCCTGAACAGGACATCCGATTTTTTGGTCAATCGCGGCCATTGATTCTTGAGTAGTGTTTTTGGGTTGTGAATGCTCACCTCGCATCATGCGGTGGGCCGAAATGCCGCCGAGTGTACTGGATACTGAAAACATCGCGCTTCCGATTATCCACAACCCAACATCGGCGGCGCAGCCATCCATCATAGATCCATCCCTATTATTGACACCTGTGCAGCTAAGGTCCGCTCACTTTCGTGCAAGCCCTATGAGATACGGCCCATTGTGCTGGAAAACGGAAGACTTCCGGCGCCGGTCGCTCGACGACCGGACATTGGCTACGCAACCATCAATAGGACCACCGTCTATTTAACCTATTCAGACAGCCATCATGCGCGACAACGTCAAAGCATTTATCGAGTCGGTCGCGTCGGCCTTCCCCATCGCAGGGCCGATCTATGAATTCGGTTCCTACCTCGTAGCCGGGCAGGAGCAACAGGCGAACCTGCGGCCAATCTTCCCGGGCAAGACCTATGTAGGCTGCGATATGCGCGCCGGGCCGGGCGTGGATCGCATTGAAGACCTGGGCCGCTTGAAGCTCGACGACAACGTCGCCGGCACCATCATCTGTGTGGACACGCTGGAGCATGTGTTTGAGGTTCGCAAAGCGGTCGATGAGATGCTCCGCGTATTGCGGCCCGGCGGCCTGATCCTGGTAAGCGTGCCGCTGGACTTTCGCATTCATGATTATCCCGACGATTATTGGCGGCTGACGCCCAGTTGCGTGGCGCGGCTGATGGCGCCGCTGGCAGCAACGGTGATCGGGTCGCAAGGGGTGGAGAGCTACCCTCACACGGTGCTGGGTTTGGGGATGAAAGCGCCGGTGGACGCCCATTTTTCCCAGCGGGCACGGCTGCTCATTCACAAGTACCAGGCCTGGTGTGCAGCGGCCCGGGGGCGGCAGCCCAAGCTTCAACGCCTGAAACGCTGGGTAACCAGTTGGGTCCGCAGCAAGGGTGAGCGGCGCCGCGATCGCGCCGAGTTTGCGTGCCGCTTCACCGTACAGTTCCCCGCCGCCGCGGCAGAAGATACTAAAACGCTGCTCCAGCGCACCTTGACGTAACACGCAGCGTGGTTGCATAGCCGATAGGCCATCGCTCACATAACCACCCAGGATGGGGTGCTCCATGATGAATGGTCCTGCATCAAGCCAATTTCGTGTTCGTGGCGGCCGGACATCCGCCGAGCGGGTGCTGGTGATCGGACTGGACGGCGCTACCTGGGATCTATTGACGCCGCTGGCCGAGGCCGGCGTCATGCCCAACATTGCGGCGCTCATGCGGCGCTCGGCACTCGCCCAACTGGGGTCGACCGAACCATTTATCACTCCGGTCGCTTGGACCAGCTTTCAGACCGGAGCCGGAATCGACGGGCACGGCATTTTTGACTTTCGGTACTGGGATCACCACCAGCGCCAACTTTGCCTGAATCATGCGGGCAGGATTGGCTGCACGACGCTTCTGGATGCGGTGGCAGCCTCCGGTCGCACAGTCGTGTCGATCAATCTGCCGATGACATACCCCCCCCGCCTCGGCGAACCGCACATCGTTCTCGGCGGGCTCGACAGCCCGAGTGCGGAAGACGCCTTGGCGGCAAGTCCCACATTCGCAGCACGGTTGAAATCTGCGGGGCTGGAGTACGACCTGGCTCCCGTGTGGCGGGCCCGGCCGACCACTTTCGAAGCGCTGAAAGCCGGTGTCGATCGAACCTGCCAGGTGTTTCACAACCGCGCGGCCTCGGCCTGCCTGGCCGACCAGTTCACCGACTGGGGATTGCTGGTCGTGCAGTTTCAGACGCTGGACGCGCTTCAACATCGCTGCTGGCACTTGCTCATGCCGGGCGCCAAGGCCGAGGCCTCGTGGGTCCGCGAGGCACATCGGGCCATGCAGGCGCTAGACGAGGCCTGTGGCCAATTGTTTGAACTGGCTGCACGCCGCAATGCGGCTGTCGTCGTACTCAGCGATCACGGGTTCGGGCCGTTCGAAGGCAAAATTTCGGTCCCCCGAATCCTGGAACGGCAGCAACTTCTGGTGCCGGCAACCGGCGCGCAGCGGCTGGCGTACTCGGCAAACCAGCTACGATACAAACTGACTCGATGGTGGTGGAAACGGAGAAATCGCGGGCGAAGCAGCGCCAGCATGGCCGTTTCCGCCATGGACCGCGCGCCGCTGGATTGGCGACGTACTCGCGCGCTCACCCTTCACGGTGACTTGGGCGCGATGGTTTACCTCAATCGGCCGGAACGCTTCGGCAGCGGGCCGCTGCGCACTGCCACCGAGGTTCGGCAGGCCGGATTGGAAGTTTGTGCAGCCCTCAAGGCGGCCCGGCACCCGCAATACGACACGCCGCTTTTCACCGACGTGTACCGTGTGGAAGAACGCTGGGATTGCGAACCGTTGGAACGATGCTGGCCCGACGTAGTAGGCATCCCTGCCGACGGCTGGCACACTCGCAGCAAGATCAGTGGCGGTGATTCCATCGTACTGGCCGACGATATGCTCACCGGCACGCATCGCCGTGAAGGCGTGCTGATGATCGACGCCTCCGGCGTCCCTCGCGGCCAGCACCTGGAAGCCCATCTCTGGGACGTTGCTCCAACCATTCTCCAGATGCTCGGGCTGAACGTCCCAACGTCGATGACTGGCCGGCCGCTGTTTCAACAGCCGACGCCAGGCGCCACCTCACCGCAACCCATGCGTACGGCCGTGCCGTCTTCCAGCGCCCCCATGGCTCGCACCGGGAACGCGGATTCGCGCACCGGCAGCGGAGTCGCAGAATCGCTGTCTGCAGAGCAGTTGGAGATTGTGGAACAACGACTGCGCGACCTGGGCTACATGGATTAATCGGCTGGCGAACAATCACGCCGGGCTAACACACGTCTTGCCCGGTTGGGCTTGCTGCTAACACCAGGCGATTTGTATACAGCCTCCAGCCATCCCCCCATGGAGGTTGCAACTCGCCTATGTACCGGCCTCAGCGTTGCGTTGCCTGCGCGGTGATTTTGTGTTCCGCTATAGCGGCTGGGCCGCTATGGGGACAGGAGAACCCGTTTGGACCGCGCCGAATTTCGGGCAGTCCGTCCGCGGATGCCAGCACGTCAGTAGCACCGTTGGCGCTGGAGGGTGCCCCTGAAGCCAATCAGGGCGCATCCCCACCGCAGGCGTTGATTGAACTGGTCGAAGGGCGCCGGCAGGCCATGCAGGAAGTGATGCAGGCCAAGTCGGCAGGGGATGACGCAGCCTTCTGGAATGCGGCCTGCCGGTTAGCCGACGTGCAGGCTCGGCTCATGGAAGTCGCGGAAACCATCCCGCAAGTTGACCCCCAAGAACTTCGGCAGATGCGCGACCAGCACGTGGGGTTGCTTCGCCATCTGGCCGATCGAGCAGAACCCAACGATCTGTCGAGGTGCGAAGCCCTGTGGGGTCAGGCCATAGGGCATCTTGTCAAGTTGCACGGTCGGTCCCATTGGACGACACGGGCCGCTCGGCACGAACTGCACCGGGTTCGCGTGACGAGGCAGGCGTCCGCCGAGGATCGGAGCGCCCTGCATGAGGCGGCGGAACTTCATGCCCAAGTCATGACGCTCAGCGATTCCGGCGCGCTGGCCCGCGCTGAGGCTGCCGCCCGGCAGGCCTGGCAAATCAGGGCCAAGCTCCTCGGCCCCCAGCATCCCCATACCCTGGCCACGCTGCACAACTTGGGCCTGGTTCTGGGGCAAGCGGGCCGTGTGACCACCAGCCTGCGAATCTTTCAGGACGTGGGGCGCGTTTACGAACAGCATCTGGGGGCCGATTATCCCAGTTACGCCCTCTGCCTGGCGCACCAGGCCGACGCGCTCCGCGAACTGTCGCAACTGGACGAGGCCCAGCGGCTTCAACGGCGCGCCCTGGAAATCTTCGCCGAGGCCACCGGCAAGCAGACCCTCGAGTACGCTCGGGCGCTCAACCAGTTGAGCCTCATCCAGGCTCGCCGGGGCGATCTGACCGCGGCGTTCGCTTCAGCCAATGCCGCGGCCGCGTTGATGGACAGTCAGCCTGAAACAGAAGCGCTCGAATATGGTGCGGTCCTCATGAACCTGGCTTCGCTTTATGGCGACTCTGGGCAGTTGCCACAGAGGCTCCAACTCTTGCAGCAGGCCGTTGAACGGTTCCGCAGGCAATTGGGCGAGGATAGCCTCATCGTGGCCAAAGCCTGGAACAACCTGGGCCATGCCTATTACGAAATGCAACAATTCGAACAGGCAGACGCCGCCCTGCAGCAGAGCCTGGCGATCTATGATCGATCCGCGAACAAGCTCCATCCCGACCGTGCCAAGGTCCTGATCAACTTGGCGCTGGTTCGACAAGGACAAGCGCGGCTGCCCGAAGCTGCTGCGCTGCTGGACGACGCCCTCAGGGTCTTGGCGCAAACGCTGGGCACCAGTCATCCCGATTACGCCACGGCACTCAACAATCGCGCCCTGCTGTGCGTCGAGCTAGGGCAATGGGAGGCGGCCTCTCGGCTGCTGACCAGCGCCTTGGCCATCCAGCGGCAAAGCCTGGGCGAATCGCACCCCAGCTACCTGGTATTGCTGGAGAATGCTGCCCGGCTCTACAACGCTCGCCGCAGTCGGCAACACGTTCGACAATTGGCCGAGCAGGCCGCTCAAGTGGCATTGAATGTCTTCAGCGAGAAGCATCCTGAATACGGGAGGCAACTGACCAGGCTCAGCGAGTTGGCCCATGAGGCGCGCGAGTATGGGCTGTCGGAAGCTTTGGCCCGCAAAGGTGCTGAGATTCTGCAGGAAAAACTGGGACGCAATCATCCCGAGTACGCCCAGGCCGCCAGTCAGCTAGGACGCATCTATGCGGCGATGCAGCATTCCGATCGTGCTGAGGCGATGGCCCGCGAGGGGCTCGCCATCCTGGCCGAAACGGTGGGCAAGGATCATCCCGACTATGCGCAGGCTGCCACAACGCTGGGCCAGCTCTTGCTGCAAGCCAATCGGCCAGATGAGGCTGAACCATTGCTCCGGACTGCTGCCGAAGTCATCCAGTCGCAGTTGGGCGCGCGGCATCCGCAGTTCGCGGAATCACTCTCGCTGCTGGCAGAATTGCACTTGGCACAAGGCGACAGTGCCGGAGCCGAACAACTCCTGCGGCAATCGGTGAACCTCACCGCGGAAGTATATGGCCAGAACAACCCTCGCTTTGCCCGCTCGCTGGAGAAGCTGGCAAAAGTTTACGAATCGCTGCAACAGCCTGAGAAGGCAGGCCAACTCCAACAGCAGATCGACCACATCGTGAGCGGCGTGATGACCGAGGCCGAGCACGCCGCAGCTACGCACCTCTTTCAACAGCTTCAATCGGCCGGCCCGTAGCGATCGACCATCCGGCACCGCCCGCCATGGTGCGGATTGAACTGGCAATCGTCCGGCGCAATGACGACTTATATGCCCCCGGTTGCCTGGCGGACTTGGTGCATGCCAGTTATGTCAATCGCCGGCAGGCTCCGGCAGCGCATCGAGTACGCGGGCGACCATTTCGTTCAGATAGGGATAAACGCCGCCGGGGCTTGGCCCCATCCGCACCACGACGAGGTCGTGCGAGGGGATCACCAGCGTGATCTGCCCCATGAATCCGGCCGACCAGTAAGCGTCCTTGGGAACCCGGTCCATGCGGCCATCGCGATTGAGCCAAAACAGGCCGCCGTAGTTTTCCTTGGCATTGGCGGGTGCCGGTGACGAGATGAATTTCACCCACCCCTCAGGCAGAATCCGTTCGCCCTGCCAGACGCCGTCCCAAAGATGCAGCAAGCCGAAGCGGACCCAATCGCGGGCCGAACCGTAGTCGTACCCGGAAAGAATGAAATTTCCCCAAGCGTCGGGCTCCAGCACGAAGTTGCGGGCGCCAATGCGGTCGAACAGGGCTCGCTGGGGAAAGCTGAGATATTCTTCGCCCTGGGACTCGACGTAATCACGAATGATCTTGTTGAGGGTCAACGGGTCGCTGTTGAGGTAGCTCCAGCGGGTGTTGGGCGCGACCTTTAGCGGTTGGTTGACGGCGTGTTCAAACACGTTGAGCCCGTCGAAGTAAATGCGGAAATGCTCGTTCTCCACGGAATAGGCTGCTGGTCCGCTCAGTCCCAGGTTGATGAAGTCCAGGCCGCTGCTCATCCACAGCAGGTCGCGGATCCGGATTTCGCGGCGGGGGTCGCCCTCGGCTTGCCACTCCTTGACCGGAGCAGGCTGATCGAGTTTGAGGTAGCCGCGTTGAACCAGCACGCCAATGAGCGCCGCAGTGATGCTCTTACCCTGCGACCAACTGATTTGCGGCGTGTCCTTGGTCCAACCGGGGGCGTACCGCTCGCCGATGATCTTTCCGCGGTAAGCGACCACCAACGCGCGGGTGTTCTGCTCTTTCTGCTCCATGGCCCAATCGAGCGCCGCGGCCACGGCCTGGGTATCCACGCCCTGGGGAATGGGCTCGGTTGCCCCGGCATCGCCCATTGGCCATGGTTGGCTGGCGGCGTCGGGAAGGTTGCGGCGCACCGTCACGGGCTTAAAAAACACATCCTTCTCGCCGCGCGGCAGAATGGTGCTGCCCTGGTCGCCGTTGTACTTGGCCGTGCGGGGCGGAGCGCCCGGCGCGGTGACGGTGACCGTCTTGCGCTCGTCATCGACTTCATACTTGAAGTCCGGCTCCCAGCCAAAGAATGGAAACGGGGCAATGTCCTGCGCGATGACTTCTTCTGGAGACCGCTGGTGCGAACGCCCTACAACCCACAGCCCGGAACTGATGTGATGCGCGGCCATCGCGGCGCGAAACTCACGACTTTCCTTGGCAACCTGCTGCGGCGCCCGTTCCTGGGCCATCGCCGGCAAGGCAAAGACCACGGCGGAAAGCAACGCCATGAACGTGGGCGTGTATCGGCGGGCGGGCATCATCGGGCTCCCTGGGTTCAGGCGGGCTGACTGTCGGTGCAATCGGCCCCTGGGTTCGCGGTCGCAGTCGCACCTGCACAGATTCTGCCGGACGATGAATCTGGCCGGTGCAAACCATTGGATTGGTTAACGATCGTAATCGAAGGGCGCCCGCTTTTACAGTGCTGCGCCTCCAGCCAATGCGAGGCAGGGCGATTGAACCGGGGCAGCGTAGCGAAAGAGCGAGCGATTGCTGCGAATCGGACCGAATCCAGGTACCCGATTCTGGTAATGCCGATGGAGCGATGTAACAATTGGCGAGTCGCCCGCCCCCCAACCGTGCCGACCAAGGGGGGCCGCCAGGTTGGACTTTTGTTAGTCAACGGTAGGGCCTTAAGCGGCCCTCATGCTCAGGAAGGTGCACCATGAACTACAAGCTCGTAGCCGCCTTGGCCGTCCCGCTGATGCTCGCCGGCAGCATTGCCCAAGCGCAGAAGCGGGTGTCCGATGTTCCTTACGTGAACGATGGCCACAAGCAACAGGTGCTGGATATCTACACGCCTGAGGAGGCTTCCGGCACCGCGCTGCCGGTGATGTTCTGGATTCACGGCGGCGGATGGCAGACCGGCGACAAGAGCCAGGTCGGCATCAAGCCCAAGGTCATCACCGAGCGGGGCATGGTGTTCGTTTCAACCAACTACCGCCTGTTGCCCGACGTGTCGATGGACGAATTGATCCGCGACGTTGCCAGATCCCTGGCATGGGTCCACAAGAACATTGCCAAGTACGGCGGCGATCCCAACCGGATTGTGGTTGCGGGGCATTCAGCCGGGGCGCAGCTTGCTGCGATTGTGTGCGTTGACGACCGCTATCTGAAGGAACAAGGCGTATCGTTTGATGTCCTGAAAGGCTGCATCCCGGTTGACGGCGATACGTACGACATCCCCAAGATCATCATGACCGCAGAAATCCGACAGGCCCTCTATGGCGGCAAAATGCCGACCTTCGGCCATCGACAGAAGTTCGGAAATGATCCCGAAAAGCACGTCGATTTCTCGGCAGTGACACACGTCGCCAAGGACAAGGGAATCCCGCCGTTCCTCATCCTGTACTTTACCGGCAATCCCGATACCACGGTTCAGGCACGGCGTCTGGAAGCGGTGCTCAAGGAAGCGGACATTCCGGCCAAGGCACTTGGCAAGCGCGACACCAACCATAGCCGCCTGGCCGATGACTTGGGCAAGCCCGACGACCCGGCTACTCAGGAACTGTACAAGTTCCTGGATACGTACATCGGCAAGTAGGGCTGTTGCCTCGCGGCCATCCGCCCACTGCCCAAGCGGTATCGCTCATTCGGCAGCCAGCGAGACGCAGACGATCTCCTGGTCGTTCCGCGCAAAGATGCACTTTTGGGCATACGCAGGGTGGCTCCAAACCACGCTGCGGCCCAAGCCCACTCCGACGGGCTCCAGCAGCTTGGTGCGGCTGATTTCGTCGTACTTCTCGGGCGAAAGCCGGGCAATCACCAGGTCGCCATTCTCCCCGAAAATGAAGAACCGATCGCCGTTCTTGGTCACGAACGTGGCTCCCTCGCGTGCGCCGCGGCGTTCGTTGTCTTGACCATTGACGGGCTTGGCGGTCGCCCAGAGTTGTTCCCCGGTGGCGATTCGCACCGCGCGGAACAACCCATCGCAGTCGATGCCATAGGCGATGCCGTGTTCAACAAATGGCGTACCGCTCACCGGAGCGAGCCCCACGTTGCGTGAACCGTCCCAGACTTTGGTCGCCGCTGGCTTGTCCCTGTCGAGCTTGAGTCCAACCGACTTGTGATTGTGACCGCCGGCAAACAGGTAGTCGCCATCCTTGCGCGGAGCCATGATCGCCATGCTGTATGCCGTGCGCAGCGTCTGCGACCAGTAGAGACTGCCATCATCGGGGTTCAGGCTATTGAGTCCCTGGCCGTTAAAGATGAGCAACTGGGTGACCCCGCCAGCTTCCACGAGCGTGGGTGGGCTGTAACCGATCTCCGGTGCCGTGAGCGCTTTCCAAACTTCCTCACCAGATGCCTTATCGAGCGCTACGACGGCGCTCCCCTTGCCGCCCGCGGCGCAGATGAGAAGGTTCTTATAAACCAGCGGATGCCCCGCATAGCCCCACAGCGGCACCTGCGCCTCGTAAGCCTGCGGCAGATTCTTCGACCAGATAACCTTGCCCGAGTTGGCATCCAGGCACAGCAGATCGCCCATGGCGCCCAGCGTGTACAGTCGATCGCCATCGACGGTGGGCGTGCAGCGCGGCCCGGCCGGATAACTGATCGTGTAGTTGCACTCGTATTCGTGTTTCCAAAGCTCGTCACCGGTATTCGCGTCCAGACAAAGTACCCGCTCTTTGCCTAGCAGTTCGTTCCGCCTGGTAGGGGCGGGCTTGTCGTCCCCCGACACCCTCACGTAATCGGTGACGTAGACCTTGCCGCCGGCTACCGCAGGGCCAGCGAAACCGCCACTGATCGGCTTTCGCCACAGGAATTTCGGCCCGCCTTCGGGAAACGTCTCCACAATGCCGGTTTCTGACCAGACATCATCCCGGTTGGGACCCATCCATTGCGGCCAATCGGCAGCCGCGGCGGGTAGCGCAGCCAATACCGCCACCAAGAACCAAATGGTGCATCTCATGGGGTGCCTCACAATCAGCAGGCCTTTTAGGGGCGAAGGCGAACTAGAATTGCGGCCATCATCGCATGACCAAGGCTGGTTTTCCAGCGAAAACGGCAACCCGCAGCGCGTACGGCTCGCGCCTCATACTTTTTTTTCGCTGTCCAGGGCCAAGCGCAGCCATATGGTCGCTGTGCAGGCCATTGCAAGACCGGCCACAGCCATGGACGAACTGCGCATTACGCGTCCACTAATAACCGGTCGATAGGCCGTCGGCTTCCGCCACTTCACGCGGAACCAGGATGGTGCCGCGGTGAAAACTCAATAGCGGCGGAACGTTCAGCAGCGAAACCTTGCCGCGGGTCATACTGGTCGTATGCCATACCTGGCCATCGGCGCCATCCGGCACCGGGATCACTACGTACGGTTTGCCGGTTTTCCGGTCCGCGGGCTGAATGTCGAGCCGCTGCTTCACGCCGGGCACCTGTAAAGAAAGCCGAGGGTTGGCATCCACGATCAGCTCGCGGGTACCGCGTGGCACGTAAAAGTAGTGTGGGCCGCTATACGAAATCCAGGCGGGGTGCAATACGGAGGCCTCGAACACAAACGGCGTCTGGGGCGGCACGTGCAACGTGAATTCGCCGGTGATTTCCACCTGATACTCGTTGGCCTTCGGCAAGTCGATGCGAAGCTCGATGAGTGGCGATTCCTGGCCGTCGGCGGCCTCGCGCGGCCGAATCTCCTGCTGCCATAACACATCACCGCCAGGGTGGAAGACGGTGAACTCCACCGGCTTCTTGGCAGGTGCAATCGCAAAGGTCACCTGCTGCGCGCCCGAAGGCACCAGGTAGCCGCGCAACCCTCCGCGGAAGTGAGCGACGGCATCGCGCGATTGTGAAAGGATACCGCTGGGCCCTGCATCGGCGCCCTCGGGCTTAACCCGATCCAGCAGCCGCGACCAGGCGACGGTTGGATCATCGTCGGCCTGCAACTTCTGGATGGTCTGCTGGAACCATTCACGGATTTCGTCGTCGCCAAGCGGATCGCCCTGTTTCCAGACTGGGTCGCGTTCCCGATTCGCCAGGTAAAAGTCAAGTCGCCCATCCCGTACCGGCAAACCGTTGCAAAGCCGCCGGGCCAGCGCGTAGTAATGCACCATATCGCGGTGCCGGATTTGCCAGGCATACTGCATCAGCGAACGCAGTGCCTCGTAGTATTCATCATCGCGCGACGGTTGCCGGCTGCGCACCAGGTCGAAATCGCGGAACTTCGAGACATAGACCAGATACGCCATCAAGTCGACAAGCCGGCCGCGGATTTCGGCATCTTCGGTAGCCTCCCAAGCCAATTCAATCCGCTCGAACAGCGGCAGCAGCGTGGCCGACCGCAACGGCGGCGCAGCATCGAGCGCGAGGTAGAAATCGCGCATCGTCTGGGCGGCGTCGCCAAAGCATAGCCGGTAGAACTCGTCGGTCAGGCGGTCGACGTCGGCCTGCGGGTTCCACATCAATTGCGCGGCCACGTACAGCCCGGGCGTTTGACCGGCCCAGTTGGCATTGGTTTCTGCATTGATGGCGTTCAGCTTGCGGCGGGCATAGTAGGGGATCCATTTGCGATGATAGTCAACGTGGCTGCCCCGCATCCGGCCCGGCAGTCCCCAATCCCAGGCTTCGACACCGTAATACTCCCGCAGCCCGATCGCCCCGACTTTCTTGGACCAGCGTTCGACCAGTTCGGGCAGCGTATACTGGGTGTTATTAAACCCCATCGCCACCTGCACATAGACATTGGGTTCGATGTCGATCGTGGGCGGCAAGCGGTGACTGCTGTACGCATACAGGCCTACCCAGGCCTCGGGATGCTTGCTCCGTAACCGCCGCGCCACCTCATTAGCCAGGTGAAACACGCGATCGCTTGGGGTGCCCAGGGCCTGGCAATGCTCACACTGGCACACTCCTTCTCCGTCTGACGGATCGACAGAAACCATAAAGGCCGCAGGGTTGGAACGCTGCTCCGCTTCCAAGAGGCGCAACCGATCTTCGGCCACCAAATCGACCAGGCCCGGGTTGCTGACGCAGAATTTTCGGGCGTTTACGGCCCGTTCGCTATCGCGCTTACCGGAAGGCAACAACGCGTAATACTCCGGATGCTCCGCGAACGCTGGTGCATTCCGGCCGATGATATTGCCGTAGCTATGCCCGGTCCGCATCAGGCTTTGCACACTCAAGCGGTTAGCAACCGCCCAGCGCGTATAGTTTTCCATCAGCGGAGCGAGGTCGTCGCCGCTCATCCCGTAGGCATACCAGATACGGCGGTCGATCAGAGCTGGAGCGTCTGCCAGGTTCAACTGAACCGCAAGCGTCTGCCGCCGTGGAACGATATGCCACCGGGGCGATGGGGCAAACCAACGGAATCCCCACTCGCTCAGCAGCCGGGCTACGCCGTGCCGGGCCGCCGCTTCACTGGCGCCGAGAATGTACACGCGGTCGGCCTCGGTCGCGATGCAATAAGCATCGTAGGCATCCCCCTTCAATCCAGCTTGCCGGCCTATGGCAGGCCAGGCGTCGGCACGGCCAATCACAATGGCCGGAGATTGGCCGATCTTATCCGTGACGGGAATCGCAACGCCCGTGGCTTTGCGGATGGATGACGCCAACCAGTCTGCGGCATCATTCAGTACAGCCAGGCCCTGGCCGGTGGTACCGCGGGAATCGACCACGATCTCCGCCTCGGCCTGCCCGTTGTTCACAACCACCACATTCGCCTGGACCGTGGCTGTCACCCCACCAACGATGGCGATCCAGAGAACATGCAGCAATCGATTGCGAACCATGGTGATTGCCTCCCAACTCGCAGGAACGGCCGAAGCCGCATGTCCGGTTTCGTGCGACTGGCCATCGTAGCACGCGGGTTAGCCATTGTCGCTGTTTTGATGGTTTTATTGACACCTGCGCCACTCATGACCGCTCACTTTG
>CAZEEG010000002.1:26937-39855 GCA_964511065.1 uncultured Pirellulales bacterium
AACAGGGTGAACCACGACGATCGAGGAATTTAGGCGTGCTATCACCGAGAACCGCCCTTGCAGGATTTGCCGCAGATGGCTATGGAATTGTCCGCAATTTCTTCTACCTGACCGATCTCAATTCGTTGCCCCCTTCCTGGCATGCAGTACGGCCGCACATGGTCCCCCGTTCCTCGTGCGCGCGCGGCAAGCGCCCACTGGCCCTTGGTCTGTGCGCAGGCTGCCAAGGTGCGCGCGGCGTACCTTCAGGTCGCCATGGTGGCGCTATGTCTGCTGGCAACGTGTGGTTGCAAGGGCATTGCCCCCAGCAATCATCGCAATTGGTCGCCCGACCAGGCCAAGCTGCCTACGGTGGAGTTTCATCGCGACAAGCTGACCGTCCACAACGTGCGCTACTGCCGGTATCTCACAACCGACAATTACGTGGTCCATTACGAGGACCGGACCTACGACCTGGGCGGCGTGCAGACGGTGGACTTCATCGTGGTGCCGTTTGACAACATGCCGGCCATGGCCCATACGATGCTCAGCTTTGGCTTCGACAACGGCGAGTACCTGGCCGTTTCCGTCGAAGTTCGCCGGGAGAAGGGCGAAAGTTACGATGCCGCGCGCGGCATGGCCAACGGCTACGAGATCATGTACGTGGTCGGCGATGAGCGCGACTTGATCAAGTTGCGCACGCACCACCGGCTCGACGATGTTTACGTGTACCGCACCCGAGCCACGCCCGAGCAGGCGCGGGCGATGCTGCTTTCGGTAACCGCCCGCATGAACCACCTGGCCAAGGAGCCGGAGTTCTACAACACCCTATTGAACAACTGCACCACCAACATCATCGACCACATCAATCAGATTCAGCCGGGGATCATTCCACTCGATGCGCGGATGCTGTTGCCCGGCTTCTCGGCCAAAATGGCGTACGACCTGGGGCTGCTGGTCGATTACGGCACCTTCGAGGAAACGACGCGGCGAGCCCGGATCAACGCCAAGGCGTACCAGGCCTCAGACGAGGACTTCTCCCAAGCGATTCGCCGCAAGTAAGCTCAGGGGGGCGGGATTCCTCGTGAACCGTCCTTCGGATGGCCGCCTGTCACCGAATCTCTCGCAGCGAGGGGTAGCCGGTAGATTCCACGGCGCAGTTGTTTGAACTTGCCGCGGGCGCTCTTTAGAATCGGACCGGTACAGGTGAGGGGCTGCCCAACTGGCAGCGCCCCCCTGCGTTCTGAACTGCCGATCCATTCCCGCCTTCGATCGTCCCTACCTGTGGAGGTACCTGCGATGCGTACGCTGCGCTATGTGTTGGCCGCCAGTTTGTTGGCCTGGTTTGCCGCTCCCGTACTGGCTGAAGACGGCGTCGAGGTGGGCGAAAAGGCCCCCGCGTTCGAAGCCAAGGACGATCAAGGCAAGCTCTGGAAGTCGAGCGACTATGTGGGCAAGAAGTACATTGTGGTGTACTTCTACCCGGCCGCCATGACCGGCGGCTGCACCAGGCAGGCCTGCGCTTTCCGCGACGATGCCGATGAACTGAAAAAGCACAACGTCGAGGTGGTGGGGGTTAGCGGCGATGAAGTCGCCGGCCTGGCCCTATTCAAGAAGGCCGAGAGCCTGAACTTCGCGCTGCTGTCCGATCCCGAGGGCCAGGTCGCCAAGAAGTTTGGCGTGCCAACCCGGCCCGGCGGCGAGATTCAACGCGAAGTCGACGGCAAGACCCACACGCTCAAGCGCGGCGTGACCACCGCGAGGTGGACCTTCGTGATCGACCTGGACGGCAACATCGCCTTGAAGAACACCAAGGTCAACGCGCCGCAGGATAGCGAACAAGTGCTGACCCTGATCAAGAAGCTCAACAAGCAGTCGTAACCGGGCTGGAAGGTTTATCGAACCGCATCCCTTGCTGGCCGTCGTCGTGTTTCGGCCGCGGGAGCCGCTCGCGCCATCTGTATCGCAGTTCACTGAGCGAAACTCCCCGCCGGGTAAGATGAACGCGCGAAGTTGGTTCGGATCGTCGGTGAATCCGGCAAACCGTTCTTGTACCGCAAACCAAGCGAGGTACCCATGAAACGACCAGCGGCATCGTGGCTTGTCCCGGCGTTGGCACTGGCGGCCATCGTATTCACGGCCCAGCACGCGGCGGCCGGTAAGTTCAACAAGGTTCTCAACATCGGCGACAAGGCACCGGCCTGGAAATCCCTGATCGGGATCGACGACAAAGAACACAGCCTGGACGATCTCAAGGACGCCAAGGCCGTGGTCGTTGCCTTCACCTGCAACCACTGCCCAATCGCCCAAGCTTATGAAGACCGCTTCACGGCGTTTGCCCGCGAGGCCAAGAAACGCGGCGTGGCATTCGTCGCCATTAATGTGAACACGATTGAGCCCGACCGGTTGGACAAGATGAAGGAGCGGGCCGAGCAGAAGGGCTTCAATTTCCCCTACCTGTACGATGAATCGCAGCAGATCGGCAAGGACTACGGGGCGGCGGTGACGCCGCACTTGTTCGTCCTCGATGGCGACCGCAAGGTGGCCTACATGGGGGCTTTCGATTCCGACATCAACCGCCGCGAAGGCGACCGACTGTACGTGGAAGACGCCGTTGAAGCCATCCTCGCCGGCAAGCAGCCAGAGGTGACAGAAACGCGTCCCTCGGGTTGCTCGATCAAGTACAACCGGTAAGCGGGAGCTAACCGCCTCGTGCTTGTTCACAACGGCAGGATGCTGCCACGGTGATGAAAAATTCAAGCGGCAGGTACGTCATCGGCGTGCCTGCCGCTTTTTTGTTGCGCCTCCATCGCGAGAGAGTATGTCGTGCGGACTGGGCAGCCCCGATTCTGCAAACGGAGCGCATTGGGCGATTCTAAGTGCACGGCGCAGGCTGAAGCGTTTCGCCGACGTGATTCACAAGAACGGCCGCTTGGCACGCGGCGCAGTTCAGAAACTGGCCCCGTTACGGCCTGCTCTTCCGCTGCTGTTGTAACCAGCGTTCGATGGCTACCTGGGTCGCCTGATCCTGGCGAACGATCAACGTTTGTGAGGGCCCATCAACGGCAATGGCCGGCGGATTGGACTCTTGGTTCCACTGGGTTGGTTCCACTTCGCGTGGGATGCGATTGGCCCAAGCCGCAGCAGGCTCGGCGGCCCCGGCCAGCCCCGCCAGTGAATAGAATGCAATTTCCAACTCAGCCGCGAGTCGGTCCTGGCCGAGAAATTCAATGGTTTGGCCGTCAATGATTCGCAGCCCCACACCCAAGTCACTGGCCAGCCTGGCAATGGCCGTGGCCATGGTGGTATCGGTGGCGGAAAGTGTTACCGGCCGCTCTGCCCAAACGGTGTCGGGCAGGCTGGCGGCATCGAGAATGACACGGATTCCCGCTTGCTCTTGCAGGTACCGCAACACGCGCCGCAGCGGTGTGGGCTTGACGAAATTCGCCGTCACGGTCTTGCCCAAGTTGTCGCTTGCGGCAGCAAATGGGGTTTGCAGCGGGGGCTTGGAAAGCACCACAGCGGTCCGTGGCGACTTCCCTCGGGCCGCACGAAGCTGATCGAGGAACCGGGCAACCTGCCGCTGAACGGCATGCGATTGAACCACGCTCAGCGACTGCCCGGCAGCGGTAATGGTTCCTGACCCTCCCTCGGATTGCCACGACGCTGGCGCGATAAACTGCCGAATCAGCGCCGAGAGCGACTGTGTGTCGGTGCTTCCCGCCACCAACAGATCATCCACCGGATAGTCCACCGTCCGCGGTTCATCTCCCTCGGTGGCTTGGGCGGTGATGAAGATGTATCGCTCGCGCGGTTGGAACCGCAACCGCTTCTTGGCAAGCAGGCCCTGGATCGCGTCGCCCACCGTTGTCTCGGCTGAGATCAAATCGACCGGATCGCTGGGCGAGACCCCCATGGCTTGCATCTCGGCAATGTCGTATGCCAATGGAATCCGGCTGATCTCGCTTAGCACATCGAGCGCGTCGGCCAGCGGTACTTGGCGCAGCTCGATGCCGACCAGGCGGTCCTTGAGCCGCGCCGCGACATCCACCATAGGTGCTTGTGGCTCCGGTTCGGCCGGCATCTCGGCTGGATCCAAGCCGGGATCGAGTGCCGGATCGGGTTCCAGCGCATCGGCGAGCGCATCCTCGTCGGGGGTACGATGCGCAAGGGTGGCCAGGGCCAGCGAGGCTTGGATTGCCGGTTCGTCGTCGAGCGAGATGCGAACCTCGGCCAGTGCGCCATCGGACGACGGCTGCGCACTTTCCCAAAGGGGGATCAGCATCCGCCAGGTTTGCGGCCCCGTCACCCCGGCAGGCTGATCGGCCATCGCGGGACCACCGGGCGGCGCAGCAGGATCGATCGCGGCCGGATCGGTCAGGCCCGGCAGGTCGAACGCGGTACGTGGCCCATCTTCCGGCGCGCGTACCGATGGAAGATCGGCCAGAATTTCCCCCACGCCAGCGACCTGCGGAACGCCCGGCTGCGGTGCCAGGGGTGCAGGGCCAGGCAGCTTAGGCCACCATGCAGGCGGGGCTTCCATCTGAGCCAGCGCCTTCAGCAAGGCCGCCAGGTCGGAAGCCAACACCTTGGCCTCTTCACCGGAACCGCCCAGTGCGTACAACCGCCCCGTTAGCTGGAACGATTTTTCCAGGGCCAACCCAATGGCGGGTGCTTTCGCCAATCGCCCCCATGCCACGCGGCCCGGCCCCACCGGCAGCCATGTCGGCGGCACTTGAGCCATCCAACCGGTAGCAGCGTTGTCGACCACCACGGCAAACGTGTCGGCTTCGCCGATCTTGGCCAGCAGCGTCTTGATGGATTGCGACCGCAACCCATCCACCGTTCCGCCCGATGTTGCAAAGGACTGTAGCAAATCGGAAGGACCGGTGACTAGGGTTCGCCCATCCACGATCGCGAACGGGAATGGCCAGGGGCTGTTCTCCAGCATCCGGCAGGGCACGTTGCGCAATTTCAAGTCGAGCGGCGGCGATGCTGCCAAGCGTTGCGACGCATGTTCGGCCTCGGCAATCAGCTCGATGGCGATTACGCTGCGCCTCAGGGGCGAGCCCCCTTCGAGCGTGTCGAGCCCCAGCGGGAGATGATCTTTTACCGTGGCCCACGTAATGCGGCTGATTTCATGCGGTTCCAGGTCAAACGCCGATGCCACCGGCCCCAGTAAACGCCATTGCTCGGCCGTGGACGATGCCAACTCCGCCGGAAATACCGGTTGCGACAACAGGCTGGCCGGGCGGACCGTCAGCACGGCGGCCGTCGACGGCGGCAACCACTGTGGTTGCCACGCCACAAAAACTTCGGGCAGGACGTTCTTGGGTTGTTGCGGTTCGTCTGGTTGTCCCTCAGCAGGAGCCATCGGCACGCCGGCAGGCGGCGGATCGGGAACCGGCGATTCATCGCTCGGAATATTGTCCGGGGGGCTCGCCTCGGGAGTTTCGGGCATTGGCTGCGGCTGAACCGGAGCAGGGGCGGCAGGTTGGGCGGCCGCCGCCACCTCTGACTCTGTTTGGCCGCCGCCGCGAAACAGCAGCCAAGAACCGACAATCAGGACCAGCCCGGCCGCCGCTGAAGCGGATATCCAAATCCAGCGGCGGGCCGTTTGGGCGGCGTACCAGTCGGGCAGAGCCGCCAAGTCATCGTGCGCCATTGCAGCGTTGCCGCTGCCGCGATGACTGGCCCAGGCATCAAGCGAATCGCCTGCATCAAGACGACCGTCAGCCGATTCATCGACGGGCGCCTTTGCGGCTGAACCGTCGCGGGTGGACGCTACTTTTCCGGCGCTGGCCGAAGTGAGATCCAATCCCACGTCGGCCACCTGCGCCAGATTGGCTTGCAGCGGTACCGCTTTCGCCGCGGCGGCACCACTCCCTTTGCGTTTGCTGCCCGATGGTTGGTTGGTGGATTGCCCTTCGGCCGGCGCTGCGGGGCTTGCCGATCGTGTTTGGGGCGCTTGGCCGCCGGACGGCGCTACCCGTTCACCGGGAGCTCCGGCAGCGCGGTTTGCAGGATTTGGGCCGGCAGTTCGCTGCACCGGCGGCGAGGCGGGATCAGCCGACGCCAGTTTACCGGGCCCAGGTGGATTGACACCGCCGGACTTCGCAGTGTCGCCACGCTGATGGCTGCGCTCATCGCGGGCCGGCGAAGGAGCTTTAGGATTCGCAGGCCGCGAGGTCTGAGGGGACCCATCGGCATGCGGTGTATCGCCTGCCGGAGCACGATGGGTGCCATCGGTACCGGGAGCGGCATGGCTCGCGCTGCCGCGATTGGCTCGCTGGGGCGTGGCCGATGGCCTGGCACCATCCGATAGCCTGGCAGCGCTGGTGGGCTTGGCGGGCGCAGCTTCGCCCGGAGGCTGCCAACCGGGGGGCGGAAAGATGCCCACCATGCTGCCGCACTTGGGGCACTCGACAATCTGTCCAATCAGCGAGCGCTCGCGGACGGTCAGCCGCGCTTGGCAGGTTTCGCAGACGACGCTGAACAATCCCATGCGCGAATGGCTCGCTGTCGATGTGCGGCCTGGGGGGCGCGCCAAGCCGTTTACTGTTGCAACTCGGGAGGGATGGCGTCACCGCGCCGGGCGGCAGCCGCGCGCGTGGTCACGAAGATGACCTCGCCCTCGCCTTCTTTCTTGATGATGTAGATCAGCTTGCCGTCCGGGTTGGCCAATTTCATCACATTACGCAGAATCTCACCCGCCGGTTTATTCTGTTCATCCAGGCCGAACGATTGGTTCTTGGTGATGCCTTCCAGTTGCAGGTCGGCCCCGATGATCTGGATCGGCACGCCGATTTCCTCGGCAATGTACTCCATCGTTTTCTCAAGCGTGTCGCGAGCGAACGATAGCGTTATCTTCTTTTGGGCCAGAATCTCGGCCGCGGTCTTGGGCTCGTTGGCGGCGGGCTGCGCAACGGCGACCGGTCCCACGGCGCCGCCGCCGGGCCGTTCCAGCAGCGTGAGGTAGCTGCCAAACGCCAGGTTGGGCGCGGCAATGTCGGGCAGGTAGAACTGTAGCACAGCATGTCCGTCGGCGGTGCCTACATGCATCTGATCGACGGCCGCCTGCAACATGGCTGGGTACTCGTACAGGATTTTCCGGCTGTAGGGGCTGCTGTTGAACGACAGGATGAAATCCTTCACCGCATCGGGCAGGGCTTTCACGCGGTCGCGCAAACCGGAGGCCACCTGGGTGGGGGCACTGGCGGCATCGCCGTAAGCCCTCAACTCAAGGAAGCATACGTTGTCTTCCAGGTGAAAACTCATCAGAGCGGCCTGGGCATTATCGCCCAGGAACCGTTCGGCCGGTTCGCGGAGAATGCTGGCCGGTCCGCTCCAAATGGTGTCGCCCTCGGTAAAGAGAAAGTTGGGCGCCACCAGCGCGGACACCAGCCAGGTTTGATTGGTGTGGGCCAGCAGGCCTTCCAACTCGCGCCGCAGCGGCGGCGGTGCCGTACCGTTGGCAATGGCCTCCTGGATCGGCGGTTGGGTTTCGCCCTGTGCCGCGACCGGCGCCAACGGGGCAACCACCACCAGGCTGGGATCATCGGGCGAGAGATAGTAGCCGGTGGTTTCCGTGGCGTATAGCTCGTGCTCACCCAACCGGGCCTTTTCGGCTTCCCCCCAGTTTTCCTGGAGCTGGCTTGCCGTGAGCGGGTTTTTCATCCGGGCCACAGCGGCCACGCGCGGGGGCTTGCCGGGCTCGCCAGGCATCAATCCGATCAGCACACTTTCGAGATTCTCTGGCGGTACCCCGGTAAGTTGCTTGAGTTGATCGCGGAACATCGGCCCCAGGCCGCCGAGCATGTCATACATGTTTTCTTCGACCGGTGCCCCCAGCATCTGCTGCCCTCGCGGATGCGCGAGCAACTCGGCGGGCCGCAGCCAAAGGAACAATTGCACACCCCGGGGAAGGTAGCGAATTTCAATCGGCTGGCCCTTGATGGGCGTGGGCCAGGCCGAACCTTCCAGTGGCTGCACAGCAACTTGGGCCGGTCCCTGCGAGCCTCCGGTGGACGAACCTGTCGAAGTTGACGGCGTTGGCTGCGTCCCTTGCTCAGGCCCATCGACCGCGGCCGGCGTGGATGCGGCGGACTGGTTATTGACCGGAGTGGCCGTTGCGTTGTTGGTGGCCGTTGAGGTGGAATCGGTGGCGGTGCTCGCCGTCGTGGCGGTATTCGAAGTGTCCAGCGGGGCGCGGGTGAAAATCCACAATAACATCAAACAAGCGGCCAGGGTGATTCCGCCGATCATCATCGTATTGCGGTTCTTTTTCCGGCCACGTTGAACCCGAGAAACGGGCGACGTCGCCCCGCCGCTGCTGCCCGGACCGACGGCAGCCACCGGAGTAGCGGCAACAGGAGCAGCAGGCACCGGAGTGGCGGCAACGACCGCCGCCGGAACCGGACCACTGGCAGCGACACCGGGGGTAACGGGGGTCACTGGTGCCGGTCCGCCTGGGGGCGCGTAGGGCTGCGCGGGTACGGCCTGGGCCACGATCGGTTGCACGCCCGCGGGAATGGGTTGCACGCCGCCCGTGTATCCAGCGGGCTGGGGCGAGGCCCACAGTTGTTCCAAGTAACGCAACTCGCTGGCACTCAATGCCGGCGGTTCAAACTGGGCATCCTCCTGGCTGAGATACGGTGCCAGAGCTTGCGCCACGTTGTCGGTACGCTGGTAGCGGCCGGCCGGATCCTTCACCAGCATATAACCAACAACCTGGGCGACGGGGGCCGGCACCGCTTGCGGTGCCGCCTGGTCCAGCGACGGAGCCGGCTCGGAGACGTGTTTCTGCAAGACTTCCGCGGGGTCGCCCGAGTACGGCGGCCGCCCGGCCATCATTTCGAACAGCACGCATCCCAAGCTGTAAATGTCGCTCCGCTCGTCGCCCACGACATTCGACGCAACTTCTGGTGAGAAGTAAGGAGCCAGCGCAGCCAGGCGATCGCCAGCCGTCGGCGGGAGCGTGGCCGTGAAGGTGGCGGGATCGCGTTCCAACGGATACTGGATGACCCGGGCATGCCCCGCAGCATCGAGCCAAATATTTTCTGGCCGGATTTCGTTGTGCCCACGGCCCGCTTCGTACAGGGCATCGAGTCCCAGGGAAACATCCCGGGCAATCCGGCACGCCTCACGAACGGCAACGACGCCTTGTGCCAGCCGGTCGCTCAGCGCCTGCCCTTGCAGGTCTTCCAAGGCCACAAACTTGTGGGTGCCTGTATCAACCGCTTCGTAGCAGCGAACTACATAAGGCGACTGCACCGCGGCGGCGGCCGAGGCAACCTCGCTGATCGACGCGAATAGGGCCGGATCGCGAGCGGCACTCCCCGATATGAACTTCAAACAAACCGGATGGCCCGTTGCGATGTGCACGGCCCGGAACATGCCCGCCAGCCGGCCCGACTTGATCCGATCGGTGACCCGATATCCGCCGTACACAAACGGCCCAGGCTTACCGCTCAACAAGATTCGGCTTTGGTATCGGGTGATGGCTTTCTGGTCGACCAGCCATTCCGCGAGCGTTTCCGCCGAGGTGTTGGCCGCACCTTTCACCTTGCTGAATTTTGCGGCCAGTTGGCGGCACGTATCAACCGAATGCAACTGGCTCTTAACCAGCAGCCTCCAAAACTCTTTGACCGTTAATGCCATAAACCCACGCACGGCCCGGCGGCCGCTTCCTTGAAGTGATATCGGAGTGCCCAATCCTGGTGATTTGACGGGTGAATGTGGACTGCCGCACCGCGAAGCTGGCTGCGGACAACTCCCGCGGCATGCAATCGCTTCTGGATCCGTTCAGCAACGATTCGACGCAATTCGCGGACAATCGTTCGTTGGCGGGTATCGATTTGGTTTCGGCGGCCATTCGCAGCGTCCGTCCTATCGAGGCCACAGCCCCCAACAAAACCGGTCGCAACCTCGGCTGCAATCCCCGCTGGCGTAACCCGGCCTCTCAACAACGGTGAATGCATCGCCACAGCGGAGTGTTCGATAACCGCCGACAATTCTAACCAGGAAACAGGGGGTGGTCACAAATGGCGGGTCGGTCGCTCCGGCCGCAACGCTCGCCACGCCAGGGGGACGGCCTTACTAAGGAATCTGTTCCGGTTGATGCAAGACGATTATTCCATTGCCGCCGGCCAATCTCCATGGTGCAGCGATTGGTCGTTACGTTCAGACGGATAGCTGGCCATCGGCCGGCGGTTGGTTGCTGTTGGCGCAACCGCTTATCCGTCGCGGCAGAGGGCTCGCCTCGCACATTACCAATGTACGCGGTTGATCCCAACGCTGCAAAGGATTTAGAGCGATGCTCCCGTTCCAGGCCACCGGAGGCAGGGTGCTCCACCAGGGGGCCAAGCTGGCAATCAGCGGGCGACTCCTACCCCCCGTCCGGGACGGCCCAGGCACCGATGGTTGAAACGGTCTGTTGAAAACGACGATGCCGCCCCGACAGGGCCAAGAACGGCCGCGCGGCACCGAACAACCTGCATGGGATTGGAATCGCGTTTGCCAAACGGCGTGCGGAAGTGAGGGCCAATCGATCCCCCGCCTCCAGGTCAGGTGGCCCTGCGATTGCAACAGGCCGCGCCGTGGAAAGTTCCCCACGTTAAGTTCCCCCCGTGTGGTGGCATCCCATCGCGGGCCACCCCAGTGCTTGCGCGGAGGCATCGAACTGCCTCGACATATCTGCGCTAACTCAGTATACAAGTTGGAGATAGGAAACGCATGCTGAGGACGGATTCGATTCCAGCAGGGCTTTCGGCCGCGGCCGACTTGGCGCAAGGACCAGGCGGCTTGATGGTTGGATGGGGCCCCCCCAACGAGGTCTTGATGCAAACCGTTCCCAAAAGCCGATATATCGTGTTCCTGCTGCTGATGGTGCTGGGGCTCACCGCGGACCTGGCCACCAAGTGGTGGGCATTCCATCCGGAATATGGCTTGGGAATGCCCAGCCCTGATCGCATCGTGGTCTGGGAAGGGATTCTCTCTATAGAGACCAGTCTCAATGAAGGCGCATTGTTTGGCCTGGGCCAGGGCTGGGGGATTCTCTTCATCAGCCTCTCGGCCGTGGCCATCCTGGGGATCGTGTTTTGGCTTTTCGCCATGGGAGCGGCCCGTGACTGGCTGCTTACCACGGCGCTGGGCATCATCACCGGCGGCATCCTGGGAAACCTGTACGATCGGTTGGGGTGGCATAACCTGACCTGGCATTTCCCCTTCGGTCATCACGAGGTGGGCGATCGGGTGTATGCCGTCCGGGATTGGATCCATTTCCAGACGCCCTGGTTCGATTGGCCCATTTTTAACATCGCTGACAGTCTGCTGGTGTGTGGCGTGGGATTGCTGCTGCTGCATGCCTACGTGATCGAGCCGCGCCGGGTCGCCGCGCAAAAGGAGCAACACCCCCAAGGGGAGGCCGCCGCGCAGACGCCGGCCGCGGCCAAATCGCCGTCGCAAACCTCAACGGCGTCCAAGCCTTCGGCATAACCGGCGGGGGAAAAGCCTTCCCTCGGCTGACAAACTGCCAACAATAAGAACAATACAAGCCGTCGAGCCGCCCCAAAGCGGCCGAACCTCACAACCCGGCCCAACGAACTTTCCCAAGCCAGTTGCGGGCGGCCGCCCCCGAACTTCCCGATGTTCTCTGAGCGAGTGGAGCCGCAGCGGCCCACCGTGCGATGAGATATGGAAGCGGGGCCAGGTGGGGCTGCTGCGAGGGAAAACTACCCCGCGAGTAGTACCACGGCTTCCTGCCAAAATGCTCCTCCTGGAGCGTGAAACGCTTTGCCGCGGATTCCGCTTGAGCTAGGATCATACTCCTACACACGAGGGATCCGATGTCCATCCTCCTCCCCCTTACGAAAGCATCGTCGTCCATGAGCGATTCGGACGCCTCCAACAAGGTTTTGCTGCGGGCGGAAAACGTCAGCAAAGAATACGAAGACGGCAAAGTCAAAGCCCTGGTGGATGTCACCTTCGAAATTCGCCACGGCGAGTACGTGGCGGTCGTGGGTCCCAGCGGCAGCGGCAAATCGACGATGCTCAACATTGTCGGCGCCTTGGACATCCCCACCAGCGGTGAGGTTTACTTCGAGGGCGAAGCACTCTCGAAGATTCCCTCGCTGGATTGGCTGCGTTCCCACAAGATCGGCTACGTATTTCAGTCGTTCTACCTGCTGCCGACACTCTCGGCGCTGGAGAACGTGCAGATTCCCATGTTCGAGCTGAATATGACGTCGCGCGAGCGCGTCGAAAAAGCTCAAGAACTGCTGGCCGCCGTCAACATGAGCCACCGTTTCAAACATCTGCCCAGCGAACTGTCCGTGGGCGAGCGGCAGCGGGTGGCAATCGCTCGGAGCCTGGCTAACGACCCCATCCTGCTGTTGGCCGACGAACCGACGGGCAACCTCGACTCCAAGAACGGCGTCTTGATCCTGGAACTGTTCGACCAGTTGCACCGCGAGCGCGATCTGACACTGGTGGTCATCACGCACAGCAAGGAAGTGGCCGATGCTGCGCACCGCGTGATCAGCTTCCGCGATGGCCGCATCGAAGACGACCAGATCAACCCCAACCCTCAGATTCCCGACCTTTCGCCGGCGACCACCAAGGCCACGCAGTAGCCGCAGTTGCCCGGCAACGTTCAGGCATCTCCACCGCTAAGCGATTAAGCGATTGCACCAGCGAGTGGTGCGAAACGGCGTGCGTACCGATTGATCGCTCGTCCGGCGCTGTCTCTCGGATGCGCTGCGGGGGGAGAATCCGGGGCAACGGCATCAGCGGCAAGCGATGTCGCACGTCTCGCCCAAGCGCGCAAACCCGCTGTCACTCTATTGAGCGGACGATTTCTTCAGTATGGTCGCTGGCTTTGGCTATAATGCGAGGGCCAGGCACCCGTTTTTGGCTGGCGCACCAACAACGTCTCCTGAT
>CAZEEG010000002.1:39955-107467 GCA_964511065.1 uncultured Pirellulales bacterium
CAAGAATGATTGGCCGCTGTACCGCGGGGGGCCGCTGGCACAAGGTGTTTCCGCCACGGACCTGCCCGTCCGGCCCGAGGTCATTTGGAAACGTTCATTTGAGAACGAATCGTTCGAGAGTACGCCGATTATCCAGGATGGCAGGATTTACATTGGCGGCTTGGATGGGCCGGTTTACGCTCTGGAACTCGCCACCGGCAAAACGGTTTGGAAGTTTGAAACCGAGGCCGGCGTCAAAGCCGCCCCCGCCTATCGCGACGGCAAGCTCTACGTGGGCGATCTCGACGGCCGCTTCTACTGCCTCGACGCCGCCACCGGCAAGCAGCTTTGGGGATACGAAACCAATGCCGAGATTGACAGCGGGGCCAACTTCTTTGGCGACCGCGTGATTGTCGGCTCGCAGGATGCCACGCTCTACTGCCTGGATGCGAACACCGGCAAGGAAGTCTGGCAGCACCAGATCAACGACCAGATTCGCTGCTTCCCTACCATCGTGGGCGATCGCTGCTTCTTGGCTGGCTGCGATGGCGAACTGCACGTGATCACCTTGGAAAAAGGCGAACGAATCGGCGCCGTACCGATCGAGGCCCCCACCGGTTGCACACCCGCGGTGCTCGGCGACATGCTCTACTTTGGCACCGAGGGCGAATCGTTCCTGGCCGTTAACTGGAAAGACCTGGAGGTGGCGTGGAAGTACCGCCATCCCCAGCGGCGGTTCGCCTATCGCTCGTCGGCCGCGGTTACCCAAGACGCAGTCGTAGTGGGCAATCAAGGCAAGATGCTGCTGGCCCTCGATCCGGCCACCGGCAAACAGCTTTGGGCCTACAACACCCGGACCGGCATTCAATGCTCGCCAGTGATTACCACCAGTGCGGAATTTCCCGCTGGCGTAGCCTACTCTGGAACCACGCGGGGGGTCCTGTTTGGCGTGAGCGTCAAAGACGGCAAGCAGGTCTGGGAGTACGAAGCCGGCGGAGGATTTATAGGATCACCCGCCGTCGCCTCGCAACGGATGGTCATTGGCAGTACCGACGGTACGCTGTACTGCTTTGGTGCCAAGTGACCGTGCCACACTCCCGGCAGTCGCTCCTGCCATGCGGAGAAGGCATTGCCGTACCAACTTCGGCGGCTGCTGGGCAGTGAAAACCGCTCTCCCTCGCTTGCCGGGTTTCGCGGCCGGCGCCAGTGCTGTACATTTCTACCGTTATCTCGTTCCTGACGGTTGAAAGCGACGGATTGTCCATGCAGCGCCGGGCCCCCCATGCGGCGATCGATTCTTCGGTCCCCCACTACGACCAGTTGATGGCGGCCGTCGATAAGGTTCGGGCAGCGTGGAACTGCCGCCCGAGAGTCGCCCTGGTCCTGGGCACCGGCTTGGGCGAAGTGGCCCGGGAAATCCAGGTGGAATCGGTCCTGCCATACGAGCAGATTCCGTTTCTTCCGCCCTCGACCGCTATCGGCCATGCCGGGCGGTTGGTGTGCGGGCGATTGGCTGGCATGCCCGTGGTGGCCATGGAAGGCCGTCTGCACGCCTACGAAGGTTATCCGCTCTGGCAAACCACGCTGCCGATCCGGTTGTTTCGCGAGATCGGCGCCGAAGTGCTGACGCTATGCAGCGCGGTTGGCGGTCTGAATCCGGCAATGAACGCCGGCGACCTGATGCTGGTGGACGACCATCTTTGCCTGATGGGCGACAACCCGTTGATTGGTGTTCGCGACCCGCGATTAGGACCGCTGCGGTTGGAAATGTGCGATGCCTATGACCGGCAACTGGCCGCCGAGGCCGCACAAGCTGCGCTTCAGGAGCAGGTTCCGCTGCACCGCGGCGTGCTGGCCGCGCTGCGCGGCCCTAACCTCGAAACGCGGAGCGAGTACCGCTTGTTGCGGCGGATTGGGGCCGACGCCGTGGGCATGTCGATGCCGCCGGAAGCCATCGTCGCGCGGCATTGCGGTCTGAAGGTGCTGGGGCTGGCCGCCGTGACCAATGTCTGCCTGCCCGATCGGCTTGGCCCGGTGGGCATCGGCGAAATCGTGGATAATGCCCACGTGGCACAACCGAACTTGCGGCGGATCCTGATGCGACTCTTCGAGCGTTGGGCCAAGCACAACCCGCGGCACCGCACCACAAGCTCAGTGGCATCCCCGGCTTAAAGGGGGGGCTTGGCACGGCGTGAAGCTCGGCACGCTGCCTGGTTCAAGGAAGGGGCTTGCCGAAGTCACCCATCGCAAGTCCATAGCCGCCCAGCCAAAGCCCTTCCCGCGCGGAACGACCGCAAATCAGGGCTGCGGATTTCTGGCTTGCCTGGCAGACATAGAGGCGGGGCTTACCTTCCTCCGCTTACCTTCCTCCACCAAGGGAGACTTAGTCCCTAAGCTTCGCGAGGTGGTTCAGGAGCGTCTTGGCGCGGTCGATCCCGCCCACCATGTCGGCCAACTGTTTGGCCTGGAAGAGCAGTTCGACATCGCCATCGAGCCTTGCGTGCCCACCGCGGCCAGTGGATGTGCCCGCGGCTTTGCGGACGACGCGTTTTTTCTTGCGTGATGCCGCGGATCCGCCCTGTTTCTTGGCGTTATAGAGCACCTGGCTCACGATATGCGAGGTCACGGATATTCCTTGCTCATGGAGCGCAGCGACAATTTCGCGAGGCTTTGCCGATGGATGAGCAGCGGCGTAGTCACGAATGGCAGCGCTCTTGTTCACTCCACTTTTTTTCACGTCCGTTTCCCTCGCTGTTAATGCCCCGCGTTGGAGAACCATAATCGAACAAACATTCATGGCGCGCCCCGCCAGCGCCGCCTATCGATAGCCAGAGTCCTTCAATCGCCGTGAAGTCCGGCAAGGCAGAAAGCCGACATGCATCCCCAGGATCAAGGCACGCCCGCCAAGAGGTGCTTAACGTGTTGCCCCCAAAACCGTTGACATACTCGGCCAATCAGCCCCCTCTAGCTCTTGATGATTGGAGCCGCCACGCCTTGCCGGTAATTCTCCGGGAGGCAGCCGCTACTTGATGGAGTGCGGTTAAACCGCATAGCTCCGCCGCTGCCGGCATATCCGTAGCATACGCGCGTTCGCCGTTGGCCCCCTGAACGACGCACGGATGACAAAGTGCCCCATGGTTACCGTGGAAGATATTGTAGCGCAATGGTTACAATCGTGGCGTACCGCTCGCCGATGCCGTTCGAACTGCCCCTTCCGTAGCCCCATGACCACGCTGAAGGTGGGCAACTCGGCATGACGATGATCGAAGGATGGAGTCACGCACCCTAAGTTCGCATAGATGATACATTACCAGATGCGTGCGCCAAGTGAAGAAAGAACGGCGTGAAGCAAGATCAACTATAGAGGGTACCCGGGAAGCTCCCCAGTTCACGTGCCATCGCGCGAACTTCATCACGAACATGATGCCCAGATGAGCGCCCATGCACCACGTATCGCCGAGCCTTCTTCGAGGTCCCATGTGTCTCTGAATGACCCGGGCAAGGCAGCTTCGACGCACAGCGGTTCTGCGCTTGGGTTCTGGCCGAGGCGATGGCGACACACCCGAGGCCATTTCTCGCGGTACGTCAGCGCCAACCCACGGCTGGCTCGCCTCGGAGGCCGCCTGGCTGCCGTGCATTGCGCGGCCTTGGCCGGCTCGTTCTGGGGGGGGTCAGCCGCACGATGTGCAAGGTTTTCGCCAGTGGCGCAATCGCTATGCCCAATCTGCGCGCCACGAACCATTCAGCCCCTGCGCTACGAGAGACGGTGAACGGGCAGGGCCATAACGGTCGAAGTCTATGAATGGCAAGACGCCGCTGGCGGGGCGGCCCCGGCAGCGCGATGCGGCAACGTGTTGCCGCAGGCCTCGCTCCCACCCCGGCATCCAGCGCCGACGCCGCACGGAATCGCTCGCACCGACCATGGCCGCCAAACGAAATGCCAGGCCCGCCGCGCAAACCTTTCCGACCCGGACGGGAACCTCTTCGCGCACACGCCTCAAGGCGGCCAATTCTGGAACTGCCGGCCGACGCTGGTTGTCGGACCTGCCTCAGTATCTACGTCAGTCGCGGCAACCGCTCTCCAGCCTGGTCTTCATCACTCCGCCGCTGCTGTTGTACGAATTCGGGGTCATCTACTGGGCGGATACCGCTCGTCGAAATGGCGCCGACATCTGGCTGCGCGACTGCCTGGACGCCATCGGCATTGCGCCTCCGTACTTGTTACCGCTGCTGACGGCCATCGGCCTCTTGGCCTGGCACTTCCTCGCCCGAGCCTCGTGGCGGTGGACGCCGGGCATCTTGTGCAGCATGTGGCTGGAATGTCTTGCGTTGGCCGCGGCCCTGGTGGCGATCGCCGAGGTTCAAGGCGCCGTGGTGCAATCGATCACCGGCCAATCTCGGCCCGTGCTAGGGCTGCAACTTCCGGCCGATGAATGCGAGTCCCCCCCGCCGGCCACCTTCCCTCAAACCACCCTGGTTCACGCGCCCCGTTATGGGACCAACCTGTTCGACGCCGTCGGCCATGAGGCGGGCATTGACCCGGCGACCCCGGCAACATCGCCTGGCACCGCGGCCGCCAGTAGCTTACTCGTGGCTTACCTGGGGGCGGGCATCTACGAAGAAACGCTATTTCGATTGCTCTGCCTGCCGCTCTTGTGGGCCGTGGGGTGGGGGCTGGGACTGACCAAAAGCTGGTGCCTGGCGTTGGCCGTGCTGCTCACCAGTTGTCTGTTCTCAGCCGCTCATCACTGGGGACCGCACGGCGAGCCGTTCAGTTGGTATTGCTTTAGCTTCCGCGCCGCGGCCGGTATGTGCTTTGCCGGCATCTTTCTCTTGCGCGGCTTTGGGATCGCCGCCGGCACACACGCCTTGTACGACATCCTGGTTGTCTTCATTTGACTGAAGACACTCCACTGACGGGCAATCTACTGGCAACCCGCCGGCACCAGGTCCTTGAGGTTAATTGTCACAAGGCAATCACCGCACGACTCAGGGGGGCGGTAAATCCCGGCCAACGCGAATGAGACGGCCAAGTGTCGCAGCCATCGTTGCCGCGATTCCGCCTCAATGGATGCCGACCAAGACCGCTCAAATGGGCGCTCCTTCGCAATTGTCAAGTCGAACTTCTCGATGCGACTTCTCCCGATGAGAATCCCTCTTTGTTGTTCGCAACGGCGAGTCCTATAATGCTCTCAACGGTGAGCGAACCTCACCGCTTTGGCACCGCCGACAAGCTCCCACTGGGAGCTTTGCTATAACGCAGAGGGCACTGAAGCCGTGTTGTCCGTTCGTCCGAAGGTTACGGAGCTGGTCTTCCAGCTTTACGGCCGACCACTGCACCCGGAACTCTTTCAAACCTACTGCTCGCGAACGGTCGAGCGGGGGGAGTACCAGGCACAAATCAGCATCACCAGTGCGGGCCATATGGTCACCTGGCGATACCATGGGCTGACCCTGACCGAAGTTGCAACGGCCGCAAACCACCCGCTACCCCAAAAGCGGCGGCTGCTGTCTTATCGAATCAAGGGCGAACGGAACGACCGCGTCGAGTGCCGCGGCGGGGCAATCTACCAGGTCAGCTTCCAGCTCGAGCCCGTCGATCCTGAAATCTTCTGGACCTTCCAGCACGAACTCACGGTCGATGGCCAACGCAAAGGCATGCTCCACTGCTTTGCGCCCTCGGACCGGATGGCGACGGGCGCGCTAAGTTATGTGAATGTTGAAACCCGCAATTGCAGCCTGCTGGTCCAGGCGTTCCATACCTTTCCGGACGATCTGGCCATCGTTAAGAGCCAATCGCTGTTTGAAATTCCCAAGAAGCCTCGCAGCTAACCTGGCAGAACAGCGGCATTCTTCCCTCGGCCATTGCCGGTAAAACTGTCCGGACGCCTCTTGGGCGTGGCACCTCGAACCCAGTAAAGCAGTCAGTCACGTGTCCCCCAAACGCGCGTGGGGCATCTGTTTCCGACAAGCTTTCTTGATCCGCAACGGGCGACGCATACCGGCCACCAACAGACTGGAGCACGCCGCGAAGGGCCCTTTTCTTTAACCGGCCTTGCGGATCGGTTCGGCCGGGGATTGGCGATCATCGGCCGCACTGGACCGGCGACCTTCGATCACGGCGCGCACCAGTGCCGGCAGTTCTTCATCGAAGCGCGCCTTGCCGAACCGTTCAGCTTGCGCCCGGGCCATGTGAGGGCAGAACATGCGGCGGTGCCGCTCCACCCACTGCATTGCGTCCACCAGCGACTCGACTGTCTGCTCGGCAAAGAACCGGCCCGTCCCAGCGGCGACCTCGCTTGCCGGCAGCACCGTCTCGGTTGCTCCGCCCGCCCCGTACGCAACCACCGGAGCGCCGCATGCCTGAGCTTCCAGCGGCACGATGCCAAAGTCCTCGCAACCGGGAAACAACAACGCCCGGCAACATTGCAGGTATTGGCGAATCACCTCGTTGGGCTGCCAGCCAAGAAATCGCACGTTGGCCCCCCGTGCCAGCCGCTTGAGCCGCGCCGTTTCTGGCCCGCTGCCAATCACCACCAGCTTGCGGTCATGCCGGCGGCACGCTTCAACCGCCAGGTCGACCCGCTTGTACGGCACCAGCGCCGATACCACCAGGTAGAAATCCACCCGAGGGACGTCGTCGGGTTGGTAGAACTCGGTATCGACCGGGGGATAGATGATGGTGCTGGTGCGGCCGTAGCAATCGGCAATGCGGTCGGCCACGGTCTGGCTGATCGCCACAAAATGCGTGACGCGATCGGCGGTCGCCCGATCCCAGTGGCGAATGCGGTCCAACAGGCCATCGCGCAGCAGGGCCAGGGGGTGTAACCGCCGCGGGCCGCGTCGGGCGCCGAAGTAGGCTTCGCGGAGGTGCCAGGCGTACCGCATCGGCGAAAAACAATAACAAATGTGCGGCACACCCGGCGGTGCCATGGCCCGGCCGGCCACCGCATGGCTGAAGCTCACCACGGCATCGAGATGGCTGGGCAACTTCAACCGGGTGATGGCCCCCGGCATCAGCGGCAGCAAATACCGGTAGTACCGCCCCACACCAGGAAAACGCTGCAGGTAGCTGGTATGGATCGGCCGATTCTCGATCACGGGCGAGGTGCTGCCCCGGCGGTACAGCAACGTATACAGCGGGGCCTGAGGATAAGCGGCAGCGAGCGACTCCAGGCATTTCTCGCCGCCGCGCATTCCCGTCAGCCAATCGTGAACCAGCGCGATCTTCTCAGCCATGACGAACTCGCATACGAGCGATGACCGCCGGTGGGGCCGGCCGCGCAGCGCTAGCCGGCCCGGCGCTCACACCGAGGATGGTGAAGGACACCCGGCAGAGCCGCATCCCTGCCTATGCGCGCCCCAGCCGCAATGCGCTGAACGATCCAACCACGCTCCTAGCGCGGTTGGGACGGCGTTGCAGCGGCTTTGCGAGAAGGCCGATAGAAGCCGACCCCTTCCAGGGCCTTGTATACTTCTTCCAGCGTCTTTTCGCCGAAGTTCGAAATCGAGAGCAAATCTTCGCGGCGGCAGTTGAGCAGATCGCGTACGGTAAAGATGCCGCGTTCTTCCAGACAGTTGGTGGTCCGCACCGAGAGGCCGATTTCCGCCGTGCTCATTTCGAGCCGCTGTTGCAGGCTCCTGGCTTCCCCTTCGGCCTGATTGAGACGGATACGTGTACGGGCCATCCCAGTACCCTCCTTGGCAATGATGGTGACGGATTGGAAAGATGCTGTCGCGAAATCTTCTTCACACAGCGTTGGAAGCAGTATAGCAATCTTGCTCTGAATACCAAGCACCTCGCGACGCCAAAACCGCGACCACGCTAGCATTGATAGCACAGCGCGAAAGCACACCATTATGTGACATTCATGTCTGCTCCCATTACGAATGTGGGTTTCATTGCTTGGGGGGTACGAATAGCGATCGCTTTCCTATGGGCTGCTTCTGCCCGAATTGATTGATGGTTGCACTGCCAATGTCCACTTGCCGAACGAGCGACGCCCGACGGCTTCCGTTTTCGGGCGCAACTGGCCGCATTTCGGAGGGCTAGCTAGAAATTGAGCGGATACGAGCGGCGTAGTAGTCAATCGGGGGCTCTTCGCATGGTTCGCACGTGCTGGTTGGGCCTTCACGACCAGCCTTCAATTCCGCTTGCCGCCGTCATGCCTGCGGCCTTCTCCAGCAAGTGCGTCAGTCTGACGGTATGGCGGCTAATCCCCGCGATCGGGCCTGCACTGCTCTATCGTCGCCCAGGGAACTTTGTCACAATCCGCACGCCGGTGAACGCGGCCCCCGCACCGCTGTTGCCGGTATCGCGCGTGTTGTCCTACCGACCCGCAACGTGGAACGTTGCCGATGCCGCGTGAGGTTCCCGTCCCGCACGGAAAAGGAGTTCTCGATGCGAACGATACTTTGCTTGGCCGTTTTCCTGGTGACGCCGCAAGCGGTCCACGGTGAGCCGGGCCCTTCCCCCACGGGGCCGCCGATTGCGCCGCCCCTTCCCAGGCTAAAGGTCGTGGAATCGGGGCCGCAGTTGATCCCGCCCTTACCGGACGGCCGCTCCGAAGATGCCCTGACCGCTGAAGGCCCAGCGGTACCGGCCCCCATCCGGCAGGCCCAGTTGCCGCAGGCGGCACCCAGCCGCGCGGTGCCAATCGGCGCGGCTGCGACAAGTCGCTCGGCGGTGCGCCGGGCCGAGCACCTCGAACCGGCCCGGCTTGTGAACCCTGGCCGCGGTGAAGCAGCCGAGCAGAAGCCGACGTGCGGTTGGTCCAAGCTGCTTGGTTTCGACCACTGTGAATCTTCCTGCAATGATGACTCTGCCTGCTGCTGCGGCCTCGACTGGAAGCAGTGGTGCCTGGCCCGCGTGGCAGCGCTACTTGGCCACTGCGACGACACGCAGCAGGTTGCTTCCCTGGTTAGCAATCCATGCGACTGCACGAGCGATTGCCGCTGCGGTTCCAAGTGCCGGTGTTCGTCGGAGAACCGCTGCCAGGAAAATTGCCGCTGCGGCGGATCGGCGACCAACCCGCACGGTACGCACACCGGCGCCATGGCACAACAGGCGTCGCCTGAAGCCCTCCCGCCTTGCGGCAGTTTCTGCCATGTGCGAACCCCAGGTGGAAACTACTTCGGCCGGTTGCGCAGCATGACGAGCCAATGGGTTATCCTGCACGACGAGATCGAGGACGCCTGCCACTGGATTCCTCGTTCGAGCATGAGTTGCCTGAGCACCTATACCGAAAGTCCTGAAGAAGCGGTGGAGGAATCGGGCGAACCACTGGATGCTGTTACGGTGCTCATCCCTCCTCCGTGTGAAGGCGGCAACTGCGCTTCGCAGTCCGCGGTGCGTCAAGCCAGGGCAGGCAGCC
This sequence comes from uncultured Pirellulales bacterium, assembly GCA_964511065.1. GTDB lineage: Bacteria > Planctomycetota > Planctomycetia > Pirellulales > S012-138 > CALBRZ01. The sequence continues at coordinate 49,309 of CAZEEG010000002.1, forward strand.
AGCCGCTGCCAAGTCCGCAACCGCTGCCGCTGAGCGGCAAAGTGGTCTACAGCGGCGGTTCCAGACATGCCTATTGCGATGACGATTGCCAGTTCGGCCCGGGGGAACACGTGACGATTGAGGTCCCCAAGGGCATGCGACTGTTCACGCTGGGTTTCCCTTGGCAATGCGTGATGCATCTTGAGCCCGGCGACCACCTCGATCTGATCGCGGTCCTGACGGTGCAAACCGCCACGGGCCATCCCCAGGTAGTTTCACGGACTTTCGCGCAGAACGTTCAAGTGGCCGATATCCAAGCTGCCGAAGGCGAGGGAGCGTTGGCGCTGTTGCTGACGCCCGACCAGTGCAACCTGGCGGTGGTCGCAGCGCAAAGCGGAGAAATCATCTTCAGCAAGCGCAATCCCCAGGACGATGACACCACGGCCAACCCCCAGGCGGCCACGCTGCGGCGATTGTTGGGTTCCGCCATCGACGAATTGGAAGACAGCGACCGCACGCCCATCACCATCATGTCGGTACCTCACGGCATGCGGCCGATGGCCGGCATGCTGGCTCCGGCGCCGCTGGCCATGCCTGCCCCGGGTATGTGGGCTCCGCCCGCTGGTATGGTCCCGGGTCATTGCGGCCCGGCACACTTGGGCGGCCATCCTGCTGCCCCGGAGTATAGGGATCCGCCGAGTGTGCCACCGTTTGCGGCCGTTCCGCACCCGATGCTTCCGCCTGGCATGTATCGCACCCCAGAGGCTCCGTTTTATGGGCCGGCGATGCCGACTTTCGCCCCGGGAGCAGAGGCGCCGCCTTCGCCGGAATCTTCACCCTATGAGCCGGTTGCACCGCCGTACCTGGAACCCGATCGCGCTTCGGCACCCGCGATCAGGCCTCCCAGGTCGGTACATGTGCCCAAGCGACTCCTTGGGCGCCCCTCGGCACGGGATGAAGCAAAGCAGGAACCGCAACAGGACGAACCGGCCCCGACGTTTGAACCGTCTGAGCCGGAGCAAATCCGCCCACTCAAAACGTCGCAGGCTTTACCAGCGGGGCAGGTGATCCGAACGCTGGGCTTTGCCAGCCCGGTCCCGCCTCCCACGCAGACCGCGGCCGCGCATGATGGAACCGCACAGCCATCTGGTACCGTGAAGCAAGACGGTAGTGTTCAGCAGGCGGTTGCCGTGACCAACCGTACCAACGTGCTGCCGGCCCCGCCCGATGTCTTCCGTTTACAGTGTTCGTTCGACGCGCAGCGAGGCAGCGAGCGGAAGCCGCTCGGGCAGCCAACCGTCGTCACCGTTCATGACGCCACCGTGACGTTTGGTGACCACGAATTCAAATTTCGTGTCGAAAACTCCGGACCCAAGCACGTGCAGCTTACGTTCAGCGACCCGCGCGGGCAGTTGCAAGTGCTGCGGGCACGCGAAGGCGAGGCCGTCACGTTGCCCTGGCAAAGTGACAAGGCCGATCAGCGCGGCGACGTCCGCGTGATCGTAACCCGCTTGCCGCAGCAAGCCGGGGCCGTCACTACGGCATCGTTCGAGGAACCGGCAGCGGATGCGAGCGACTACGAAGTTCGCGTGTATCCGGCGGCTCATTTGCTGACGCCGCAGCGGCCTGCGGCGCCGCTGCTTGCCCGGTCGCTGTACGCCCGAGGATTGCTGGACGATGTTCCTCGGTCCACGGACGAAGCCCACGCTTCGCTGCTCAACCTGGTACGCGCGGTGGAGCCTGCCTCGTGGCACCCCCTGGGCGAAGGCCAGGTGCGGTACTCGCCCGAGTCGATGAGCCTGGTGATTTGGCAAGCGCCGGAGAACCACGCGCGGATCGCCGAGTTGTTTGAGCAACTTCGGAAGCAGGACGCCACCAAGGCCAACGCATCCGTACCGCAAAGCAGTCGCCGCACGGCTGAGCAATAAGCCCCCCCACGGCGACAATCTGAACGGCATACCATAGCCACATGAGCCCGGCTCGCTACCGTTGGCGGGCCGGGCTTTATCATATAAACTGGCGTTCATGTGGGACTTGATTCGTTTTGTCGTCGATTCGCGGCACCGCCGATGGCAGCTCGGCAGGAACCCATCGCGTAGTGCCGCTGATTGCTGCCGCGATCGCGTCGAGGGCGATCGTTTGCTGTCGGGGATGCTTCCCGACCGCCGCGAAGTGCTTCGCCTGGGCACCTTCGCAGGGCTGAGTTGGGGACTATCGGCGCTGGGCCGCGGCAGCGCGGCCAACGCCTCGCCGGCGACGGGCGTGCCGGGTTTCGGCCGCGCCAAATCGGTGATTCTGGTATTTACCAACGGCGGCCAGAGTCATATCGACACCTGGGATCCCAAGCCCCACGCTCCCGAGCAGGTCCGCGGAGCCTTCGGAACCATCTCCACGGCGGTGCCGGGCACCACGGTCTGCGAGCACCTTCCGCAAATGGCGGCCTTGGCCGATCGTTATGCAATGGTTCGCAGTGTCTCGCACGACGATCTCGACCACGGCTCTGCGGTGTACCTGGCATTGAGCGGGCAGTTCCACCCGCGCAAGTCGTCCAACCCGCCGCCACGGCCTGAGGATTTTCCCACCTACGGGTCGATCCTGCAGCGCGTTCGACCGGCCGAGCGGTTCCCTTACACGGCCATTCATGTGAACGGCCCGGCAATGGTGCCAAAATACGCCGCGCCGGGGCAATCGGGGGGCTTTCTCGGCCGCGACTTTGATCCGTTGTTGATCGGCGACGTATCGGCCGGGGCGGTTTCGGCACTCCCGAGTCTTGACCCGCGGCCCGACGTCCCAGAAGTTCGCCTGCAACAACGACAACGGTTGCTGGAAAGCATCGATTCGGCCGTCCGGCAGTGGGAACATTACGAGGGCCCCGCAGCCGCCGCGCTCAAGTATCGCCAGGCATTTGAAGTGCTGGCCTCGCCCAAGTGCCGGCAGGCATTCGACCTCTCGCAAGAGCCCAACTCGCTGCGCGACCGCTACGGGCGTTACCGTTCTGGCCAGGCCTGCCTGCTGGCCCGGCGGTTAGTTGAAGCGGGCGTGCCGTGGATCACGGTGATGTTCAATCACACCAACCGCGGCCAGGACATAGCACCGGACGACGCCGAGCAATGGGGCTGGGACACCCACAACGATATTTTTGTCGCCCTGCAGAAGCACCTGTTACCGCGATTCGACCAGAGCGTTTCCGCGCTGCTTACCGATCTTGAAGACCGTGGGCTGCTCGATGAAACCCTAGTGGTGATTATGGGCGAGTTCGGCCGGGCACCGCTGGTGGCGCTCGAACGCAACTTCGCCGGCAGCTCGCCGGGCCGAAAGCATTGGGCGGCAGCGTACTCCATCCTGCTGGCGGGTGCGGGCATCCAGCCTGGCCTGGTGTACGGCAAGACCGATCGCCTGGGAGGCCACGTGGTCGAAGGGCTGGTTCAGCCCGGCGACGTCGCGGCCACCATGTTCTCGGCCCTGGGCATCGACGCGGCACAGCATTACCGCGATTCACTGGGCCGCCCGTTCCCCATCGCATCCGGCAAGCCCATCGTCGGCCTGTATCGTTCCTGACAGCCCGGCCACATGATTTGCCCTGCTGTCAATCTTAGCGGCTGCGAGCCTGTGACACTCCTGCCAGAGGGCGCCCCACCGGCGGCAGAAACCAATGTCCCCGGGCCGTTAGTGTTGCCGTGGATTGCACGCTGGCGCTGGCTTGTTCTGCGGCGTCGCCATCGGCCCCCCTGAGGAATTAAATCGTGCCGTTGCCGTTGGCCAGGTAGCGCTCGGTAGGATTGAAGGAAGTTCCACGGATGGGACCCTACCGGTGAGCGAGTGGGAAGGGAACATCGAAACCCGCTCTCGGTTGGGCCGTGGGGGGCAGTTCAGGGGTAGCCGCAGGTTGCCTAGGGGGTAGGCTATCTACAGGTTAAATGATACGCTTGCAGCGTACATGGAATGGACATTGTTCGTTACGGATATCCGCCATGTCAGGGATGCCAACGCTGCTCGTCATCGACGACGAACCCAACATTCTGCTGTGCTTCCGCAGAGCCTTTCGCGATGAACGTCTCCAGGTGTTCACCGCCGAGACAGCCCGGGAAGGCGTCGAAGTGGCACAAGCCCAACGGCCCGATGTGGCCATTGTCGATTTGTGCCTGCCCGATGGTTCAGGGCTCGACGTATTTCGCGCCTTGCGGCGGCAGGATCCCAACTGCCTGGTGATCATCATCACCGCCCACGGCAGCACCGAGACGGCAATCCAGGCAACCAAGGAGGGTGCTTTTGATTATCTGCTCAAGCCGCTCGAGGTTCCGGTAGTGCGCGAAACCGTGGCCTCGGCCTTGGGCATCCGCAACATGATGAATTCGCCCGGCGAGGCCGTGTTGAACTCCGCCGGCCAGAATGGCAGCGATATCCTGATTGGCCGCTCGCCCGCCATGCAGGCGGTTTACAAGGCGATCGGCCGAGCGGCACCGCAGAATGTGAACGTGCTGATCCTGGGCGAAAGCGGTACCGGCAAGGAACTGGTGGCCCGCTCCATTCATCAGCACAGCCGCCGGGCCGGCGAAACCTTTCTGGCCGTCAATTGCGCGGCAATCCCCGAAACCCTGCTGGAAAGCGAACTGTTTGGGCACGAGCAGGGTGCTTTCACCGGGGCCGATCGGCGGCGTGCCGGCAAGTTTGAACAGTGCCACGGAGGGACACTGTTTCTCGATGAAATCGGCGAACTTTCCCTGGCCACGCAGGCCAAGCTGCTGCGCGTGCTGCAGGACCGCAGCTTTCAGCCGCTGGGCAGCACGGAAACCATCTGTGCCGATGTTCGCATCGTGGCTGCCACCAACCGCGACCTGGATGGCATGATTCGCGATGGCCGGTTCCGGCCCGACCTGTATTTCCGCCTGGCCGACTTCAGCATCGACCTGCCGCCGCTGCGCGAGCGGCCTGAAGACTTGCCCGAGCTGGTGCAGTACCTCCTGCGGCGACTCAACGCCGAACTGGCGACGGACATCACCCACGTTCACGATGAAGCGATGCTCGCCCTGAGCCGGTATCCGTGGCCGGGCAATGTCCGCGAGCTTCAGAACACACTGCGCACGAGCATGCTCCACGCCACGGGGCCCGTCCTGCTACCCCAGTTTCTGCCCAGCCGAATCACCGAAGGCGCACAGCACAGCTTCGACGCAAGCGGCCAGGGCGGCGACGACTTCCGCCGCCTGTTGCTGAACCTGCTGGAACACGGCGAACAGGGGGTGTACCACGTGCTGGTCGATCGGCTCGACCGCCTGGTGCTCGATGTGTTGCATCAGCAAACCGGCGGCAATCAGGTGCAGATGAGCCGCATCCTGGGCATCACGCGCAACACCCTGCGGGCCAAGCTCCGCGCGGCCGGCATGCTGCCGCGGTTAGCCGAAAGCCGGCGAAGCTAGCGGGCCGCCAGTTATGGAATCCAGTTATTGGGCGCAGCCACTGCCGCCTGACACCTCCGCGTCTCGATCCCCGTTTAAGGGGCATCGGCCCAATAGTCGAAGACCACCACTTTTTCGCGGCGATCCTTCACCACGTCCACGTAATGTTGATGGGCAGGGTGAACGAGGTAAGCATCGCGGCCCTTCTCGTCGCGAAACGTCACCGTGAAGCAATGGGTCAATCCCTCGGATTTTCCTTCCGGGCTGACGTTGGTGCCGTGCTCAAACCCGATGATCGTGTCGATCTTCGAAGGCAGAGCGGCAAACGTATCGACGACCTCCTGAATCTGCTCCTTCGGCAGGCCGTCTTTGAACTTGTACATCACCAGGTGCCGCAGCACCTTTTGCGGGGCGGCCGGTTTCTTGGCCGCGGCCTGGGATTGGGTGTCTCCCCCGCTGCTCGAGCCACTCATCGTCACCGCCGTTGCCAACAGAACCAGCCCCAATATGCAAAGCAAACTTCCCACACGCATCGGTTGCAAACTCCTTCTGGGAGCAGATGGTTGAAATCGTGCCGCGCGTTCAATGCGCAGCAGTGGCCTCCCAGAGTACTCTGTATCCAGCCGACGGAACAACCGCGAAAGGGTGGCCAATTCGTCCCCCGCGCCAGCACTCCCGCGCTGGTGCGATTGCCAGCGCAGCGGCCGCTGCTACTACGGCCACGAAACATGCCAGCCAGGGTTTGTTCCGGCCCCCCTCGGCCAAAGCATCTCCTGCCGATTCAGCCCGGCAGGTCGAGTCGAATCATACGCCACACTTCCCAGCCGAGGTAGATTGCAACGGCCACAGCAAAACCAGCGATAAGCACAACGATAATCCCTGTTAAGGTCGTGCGACCGCGGAGCATTTGCCCGAGCTTCCAACGAATCCACTCTGAGCACAACGACAATCCCTGCTAAGGTCTTGCGGCGGTGGCTCATCGCACACAGCCTTTCGCTCAACCAAGTGTTCAGGCGGCACCTTCCGTGGCCGTTGCTAACCGTAAGGCGATACAGCACGCCCGCTCAAAGGCGTCGATGTCCAGCTTTTCGTTCACCGTGTGAACGTTCATCTGGCCGCAGCCGAGCGTCACCGTGGGGATTCCCCGGGCGGTCATCCAGTTGGCATCCAGCCCACCGTTGATGACCACGCGATACGGTTCGCCGCCAATGGCCCGAACCGCCGTTTCGGCCGCCGCCACACAGGGGGCGTCGTCTGGCAGCAGAAAACTTTCGTAATCGAGTTGCCGTTCAACGGTCACATCGCCGTGTTCGCCGTCGACGTTCGTCACTTCTTGGGCGGCCTTACGAAACGCTTCTTCGATGGTGTGGGCGATCTTGAGCCGGAAATCCGGGTCGTGGCTGCGAGCTTCCGCGCGGATGTACAACCGATCGGTAACGACATTGGTGGCCGCGCCGCCTTGTACGACCCCGATATTGCTAGTGCCGTAGTTGCCTCCCTTGGCCACGGCACCGTGCCAGCCGCCCCGATGCAGTTCGGCAATGGCCAGGCCTGCGATTGCGACGGCACTGATCCCTTTTTCGGGCGCGCCGCCGGCATGGCTGGCGAGGCCCCGGACAGTGATTTGCAGGCGGTAGGCCCCGGTGGCGCCGATGGTGATCTTGTCGGGGTCGCTGCCGTCCCAGTTGAAAGCCAGCGACGGCTTGCCCAAAAGGCCCAGCGGCACGTACCGGGCGCCGTGCAAACCAACTTCTTCCTGCACGGGCCAGAAGAAGGTAAGCGGCGGATGGGGCAGACCTCGGCGAAGAATCTCCAGGGCCGTGTTCAAGATGACGGTGGCGCCGGCGCGGTCGTCGGCCCCCAGGCCGGTGGCCGGATTGGCCGATTCTATAAAGCCTCCGCGCCGCACGGGTTCGCAGCCCACGCACAAGGGAACCGTATCCACATGCGCCATCAGCAGTCGCCGCTTGCCGCGAAGCGTGCCGGGCAGTTTGAGAATCAGCCCTCCCGTTTCACCGCCGATGGGACTTTTCTCGGGAGTGTTGTCCACGACCAAAGCGTCCGGCGGCGCACCGGCGTGTTCCAGCTTCTGGCGAATGAAGCGAATCACCTTGCCTTCCTGGCCGCTGCTGCCGGGAATGGCCATCATTCGCGTGACCAGTTTCAATGCGGACGACAGGTTGGGGCGCGGGGCGGTTGTCTCGGCAGTGGCTCGGGCAGAAGTCTTTTTCATAGGGAAGCGCTACACTCCTGAAAGCAAATCGAGGGACGGCGGATCCGCATGAATGTACCTTAGATGGCCAGGGCACCGCGACGGGCCGGCCCCAAGCGATGAACATTTCGATCGGCAAGGCCGCAGCAGCGACCAGCGGGCCATCAAGCCGTCAGTACTTACCGTCGCTCACATGGAACATGGTGGGCTTACCGAGCGTGGGGCGGCCTTCACGCACCCAATGGGCCACCAGGTCGTACAGTTCGTCGGGCCCCAACTCAGGAGGCCCAAACCAGGCCCGGCAGCGGCGAGCATCGGCAACCAAAGCACGCTCTCCCTCGTTGTCGGCAAACTTCGGCTGCACACCCAATCGCTTGCCCAATTCCAGGGCCACGTCGCGGACGCGGTGCCGCTCCACGCCGGTCACATTCAGCAGGGTTGCCGGGCTGGCCGCCTTGGCGAATGCGGCCAGGGCCACGGCATTGGCGTACCCTTGCCACACGAAGTTGAACTCAGGGACGGCCAGCGAAATCGTTTCCCCGGCCAGGATGGTTTTGGCCAGATCGACCAAGACACCGTATCGGGCCTCCACGGCATAGTTGAGCCGCAACAGGCAAACGCGAGTTCCGTGCCGACTACTGACAAACCGCAGCACGCCCTCGCGGCCCAATACGCTGGCCGCATACTCGCCCACCGGTCCGGTGGGATCTGCCTCGCAGGGCGGAACCTGGCCTGCTCGGGTGAACGGGTATACGTTGCCGCTGCTGAAGCAGACGATCCGCGATTGCGCATACTGCTCAGCCATGAGGCCGGGCAGGTAGACGTTCATGGCCCAATACTGTCCCGGCAGATCATGCTTGCTGAATTTGTGGCCGAACAGGAACAGGACGTTTTCCACCTGCGGCAACCGGCGACGGAAGGATTCATCGAGCAGGTCGCCGGCAATGGTTTCGATGCCCTCGGCCTGAAGTTCGTCTGCAATGGCCCCATCGGAAAAGCGCGAGACCGCGATGATCTGCAGGTCGCTTCGGCCTACCGCGTTGGCAGCACGGCGGGCGAGCCGTGCGAGACTGGGCCCCATCTTGCCGCCCGCCCCCAATAGCAGCAAATCGCCTTGCATGTGGCGCATGGCATGTTGCGCCAGGCGGCCAGGCTGGGCCAAGAGATCTTCCAATTCGGCTTCAGAAGTTGGCTGGGGACGATCGGAAACAGACATCGAACGGTATTTCCACTTCAAGGAATCATTGGGGGCCAGAGCTGCCTCGGCCGCCCGCCATACCCCCCCTGCGAGGCCAACCCCGCATCCTTCGCAGTCACCCCAAACCAACAACTTTGGAGGTTGTGCCAGGGAAGCATGCAATTGCACGGACGGCTGCCGGGCCAGGCAACAAGTCACTGGCTTTCCGCCGGACCGATGTTGTAACACAAGTGGGAGGGATTCGCTTGTCCGCTATGGGGGAATCTGCCACCCAGTTTGCCGGGCGCAAACAGGCCCACTCAGTGGAGAACCGTGCTCCCCATCGGGCCCAGTCGCCTGAGAAGCCCACGCTCCAGCAATCCCCCGAAGAGGACTAAACATGGCGGGATCAACAGGAGAAACGTAAGCGTGCCGGGAGTCAGCGCGATGGAAAGTTGTCCGAATGCGACAGGATGGCGGCATCCAAGCTATAGAAGCGTTATGCTAGCACGGTCCATCCGCGCGCTCGGCACTGGGATGGCCCTGGCAACATGGGGGGAATGCGGTGCAACCGCCGCCAAGGTTACTGCCCGCGTGGGGGGCGCGGAGGGCACATAAACCCAGCCGCACGAGGGTGGGGGACGCAAGGCCGTGGCAGTGGCCGGTTTGCGGCCTCGGCAGCCATTTTGCAGCGAGGTCACTCGATGGCCAAGTGTCCGCCTGGAAGTGAAAACGGACCTTTTGGAAAAGAGGGGCGATTGCAACGCTAGCAAGTTCCACAAAATCCGTGTAAACCCTAGGGTTCCTGATGTGTGGCTGCTTTACAATTCCGTATTCGAAATGTGAAACTGGCGGAGCCGTCCCTGCCCCTCCTTAGCATGGGCTGGGATGCTTCGGGCTGCCCGATTCCACCACAACTTGCCCCACCAACGCGTCGTTAGCTGCGTGGATCGTATACATGCGTTTTGTCACCATCGTTTACCGCAATTTGCGCCGCCGCACTAGTCGCTCTACCCTCACCATTCTCGGGTTAGCGGTAGCGGTCGGCTGCGTGGTTTCCTTGGTAGGAATCGCCTGGGGATTCAAGCGCTCGTATTACCAGCTTTACGAGGGGCACGGGGTCGACATCATCGTGATGCGGGCTGGAGGGGCCGACCCCCTCGCCAGTTCGATCGAGGAATCGGTCGTGGAGAAGATTCGTAATTTGCGGATTGGCTCGGCGTCGCCGATCCACGACGTCACGCCGCTGCTGATGGAAACCGTTGGTTTCCCCGAGCACAACATCTACAGCGCCGGCGTGCAGGGGTTCCCGGCCGATTCCCGCGTGTTGAGCGATGTACGCATTGTCTCGGGCCGCGCGCTGCAAGAGGGCGACAGCGCGGTTGCGATGCTGGGGAAGACGCTGGCCGCCAACATGAAAAAGTCGGTCGGCGATGAGCTCGCGATCTCCGGCAGCACCGTCCGTGTAATCGGTATTTTCGAGACATCCAACGTTTACGAAAACGGCGCTATGTTCGTGCCGATTCAATACTTACAGGATTTGATGTTCCGCCAGAACCAGGTGACCTGGATCAACTTGTCGGTCAAGAATCCGGACGAATTCTCGGCCGGCACGCTGACCGACGAGCAGCAGGGCTGGACCAAGGCTCAATGGGTGCAGGCAACCTGCGAGGCCATCGAGGCGATGGAGCTGGGCGAGGGCCAGATGCTTTCGGCCCAAGCCACTGACGATTTCATTCAGTCCGACGTTCGGATCAAGGCCGCCGGCGCCATGGCTTGGCTGACATCGTTCATCTCCATTCTGGTCGGCACCATCAGCATGATGAACACCATGGTGATGTCGGTCTTCGAACGCACCGGCGAAATCGGGATTCTCCGCGCCGTTGGCTGGAGGCGTTTCCGCGTGGTGCGGATGATCCTGCTTGAGGCCCTGCTGCTGTCGCTCACCGGAGCCGTGCTGGGAGCCTTGGGAGCGTTGGGACTCACCTGGACGCTGGGCCAGTTGCCCGCCGTGAACGGCGCCATCGACACCCGCATCGATCCGCTGGTTGTCGTGGTAGGCTTCGTGATCGCGGTGGTAATTGGCCTGTTTGGAGCCGCCTACCCGGCCTTCCGCGCCAGTAAGTTGATGCCGACCGTCGCCCTGCGGCATGGAGATTAACAAACATCCAAAGGAGACAGATTAGCAGGCGCTAAGAGGATGAGCCGTGTTGGGAGCAGGCCAGAGGCGATGGCCGCCAGGGAACACCCATTCCATGGGCCTTTTCCAGGGTGAGCCATTGCGGTTCATTTGGGGACCATCCCTACCGGAGGGATCCGCATGACCCGCCGCACACGATCCAGGCATGTTCGCCTGCCAGCGTGCGAAAGAAATGCTCCCTCACTTGATGGATTGCCGCCTTCACTCTTAGCACCACAGCCCAGTACAGCATCGACACCGTCGTAGCGTGCACTGCCTAAACAGGCGCCAACAACACAAGCCCGTTACACTCAGACATCCCGCCAGGGCCAGTATCGCCGGCGCACGCCGCGCCGCTGCTGGGGAATCGTATCGGAGTCCAGATCAAGGCACGATCAGGAAGGTCGCGTTTGTTTGCCACGGAAATGCCTCCCGGGAACGCGCGGGAGTGCAGGTGGTCGAACCCAATAGAGGGCCGCGCGAACCATGCACAACGCTGAAGGATCGTCGTTCATGAACTCACGCCAGTATGCCGCTTCGCCCAGCGAAGGTGCCGCGAACCTGATCGAGGTCTTTCGCCGCCGCGTTGCCGAACAGCCCGATGATCTGCTGTATACCTTCCTCCACGATGACGAGGGCCAGATAAGCCGCCGGACCTACGGCCAGATCGATCGCGAGGCCCGCGCGATTGCCTGCCGTTTGCAGCAACTTGGCCTGCAAGGACAACGGGCGCTGTTGATTTACGACCCTGGCTTGGAGTTCACCACGGCCCTGGTAGGCTGCCTGTATGCGGGCGTGATCGCCGTACCGGCTTATCCGCCCGATCCCATGCGCAGCCACCGCGTGATCCCGCGTTTGCAGTCCATCGCGACCAATGCCCAAGGCACCGTGCTTTTGACGTCCAGGAGCCTTGCGGAATGGGCCGAGGGCCTGTTCAGCCGGCTGGATGGGATCGAAGCCGTACTGGCCACCGACGAGATCGACCTGGCCCTGGCCGAGCAGTGGCAACAACCGCCCACCGATCGCGACACGGTGGCCATTCTCCAATACACCTCGGGCTCCACCGGCGCACCGCGAGGCGTGGTGATCGACCATGGCAACCTGATTGCCAACCTCTCGCAGATTCACATGCTGCTGCACGATGAAACCAACGTGCTCTGCAGTTGGCTGCCGCCGTATCACGACATGGGCCTGATGGGCCACCTGCTCAGTTGGCATAGCGCGCGGCATATCGTATTCTTGTCCCCCCTGGCGTTCTTCCAGCGGCCGGTGCGCTGGCTGCGGACCTTTGCCGACTACGGGGTTACGTGCAGCGCTGCGCCGGATTTTGCCTTCGACCACTGCATCCAAAAGGTCAGCGCCGAGGATCGTGCAACGCTCGACCTGAGCAACTGGCAAGTGGCCCTCAACGGCGCCGAAATGATCCGGCCGGAAACCCTGGAACGGTTCCTGGAAGTCTTCGGCCCCTGCGGCATGCGGCGCGAAGCCTTCTATCCCAGCTACGGGATGGCCGAGGGCACCGTGATGGTGTCCGGCGGCGTTCGCAGCGCACCGTACATCACCAAGACCGTCGATCTCACCGCCCTGAGTGAGAATCGCGTAGTCGAAGTCGACGCCGATGCGGACAACGCCCGCACCTTCGTTGGTTGCGGAAATGCAGTCCCCGGTGGAAAAGTCATCATCGTCGATCCCGATTCGCTCCAGCGGTTGCCCGACGGCGAAGTGGGCGAAATCTGGACCGCTGGCCCCAACGTGGCCCGCGGCTACTGGAACAACCCGGAAGCCACCGAGGAACGGTTCCGCGCCTTCACCGCCGATGGCGACGGCCCGTATCTCCGCACGGGCGACATGGGATTCTTGGATCAAGGCGAGGTCTTCGTCACGGGCCGGTTGAAGGACGTAATCATTGTCTGGGGCCGTAACCATTACCCGCAGGATATTGAGCAAACGGTCGAGAGCATCCATCCCGACCTCAAGCGGTATGGCGCGGCCGTGTTCAGCGCGGAGATTGAAGGCCGCGAACGTGTAGTGCTGGTGCAGGAGATTCGCCGCCCGCAAAAGCATGACCTGGACAAGCTGCTGGAGGACATCCGCAACGAGGTCGCCGCCGAGCATCAAATTCCGCTGGACGTGATCGTGCTGATCAAGTTGGGCGAGTTGCCCAAGACCTCCAGCGGCAAGATTCAGCGGAGCATCGCGAGGGAACAGTTCCTGGCCGGTGCACTGGACGAAGTGGCGCGCTGGGAAGGCGAGTTCAAGCCGATCCGATTGCCCAAACCCGAGGAGTACGTCGCCCCCAGCACCGCCACCGAGAAGATTCTGGCAGAAGTGTGGCAGGAGGCGTTGGGCGTGGATCGTGTCGGCATCCACGACAATTTCTTTGACTTAGGGGGCCATTCGCTGCTGGCCACGCAGTTGGCGACGCGGCTGGCACCCCATTTCCAGATCGAAGTTCCGCTGCGCGACGTGTTCGAGCGGCCGACCATCGCCGCACTGGCCGAGTATATCGACCAGGCGATGGGGAAGCGTGCCGGCGGCGCGGCCTCCATGCCCCGGGGATCGCAGGGCCAGAACGGTGAAACACGGCGCCAGAATGGTGAAGCACCCGGCCACCATGGTGAAATGCCGGGCCTCGATCACGCGCACGATCCGCTGGATGACATCCTGGCCGCCGTTGAGAACATGAGCGACGAAGAGGCGCAGCAGAAACTGGTCGAGATCGATCCCAGCATCGCGCCGCGGCACCATGAGTACCTGATCATCGGGGCAGGCCCCGGCGGCTTGCAGTTGGGTTATTTCCTCCAGGCGGCCGGACGCGACTACTGCATCCTGGAACGCGAAGCACAGGCGGGTTCGTCGTTCCAGAAGTTCCCCCGCCACCGCCGGTTGACCTCCATCAACAAGGTCTTTACCGGGTACGACGACAACGAGATCAACCTGCGTTGGGACGGCAACTCGCTACTGGCCGACGACAGCGGCCCTCTGCTGAAAGACTTCACCAAGGAGTTCTACCCGCCGGCCGATGCCGTGGTGGAATACCTCAACGAGTACACCCAGCGCTACGAATTGAACGTACGGTATCAGACCAACGTCCGCCGCATCAGCCGCGATGGAGGCATCTTCCGCGTGGTGGACGACCTGGGCCGGGTTCATACCTCGCGTGTCTTGGTGCTGGCTACCGGCGCCTCGCTCCCGTATCGGCCCAACATTCAAGGCATCGAACTGGCCGAAGATTACACGGAGATGTCGCTGGATTGCGACGATTACGTCGGGCAGCGGGTTCTGATCCTGGGTAAGGGAAACGCAGCGTTTGAAACGGCGAACCATCTGCTCGGCGTGGCTTCGCAGATTCACCTGATCGGTCCCCATCCCGTAAAGCTGGCCTGCAATACGCACCACCTGGGCGACTTGCACTCGGTCAATGGCGGCCTGCTGGATACCTGCCTGCTCAACCAGCAGAACGCGCTGCTGGATGCTCAACTGGTCAAGCTGGCGCAGCGCGACGACAAGATCGTGGCCACCGTGTCCCAACTCCACGCCCGAGGCGAAGTGGAAGAACTGGAATACGACCGCGTGCTTTGCTGCACGGGCTTCCGGTTCGACGACAGCCTCTTCGACGAATCGTGCATTCCGGCCACGGCGATCACGGGCCGCTTCCCGGCCCAGACGGCCGCCTGGGAATCGACCAATGTACCCAACCTGTATTTCGCGGGTACGTTGATGCAGATGCGTGATTTCCAAGCGAAGCAAAGCGCTTTCACGAGCGGTTTTCGATACAACATCCACTTGTTGCACCGTCTGTTGGAGGCGCGCTATCACGGCGTGCCGCTGCCGGCCTTGCAAGTGGAGTGTACGCCTGAAGCGATCGTCGAACAGATGGTTCACCGGGCCAATACCAGCTCGAGCCTGTGGCACCAGCACGGCTACTTGTGCGATGCCCTGGTCATTCGCCCCGGCCAACCGGCCCTCTATTACGAGGACCTTTCCATCGACTACGTGGTGGAAAGCGAATTGGGACAGCACGAGCACTACTACCTGTTGACGATGGAGTATGGTAAGAACGTCGACGCGCATGCCGACCCACTCGCCCTGCCTGGTGCTAACACCAATGGGCTGCACCGGCCCAAGACCACTACCGGGATTCACCCGGTCGTACGGCGGTACCATCGCGGCGCCAAGGTGGCCGAACACCACGTGGCCGACAACCTGCTTTCCGAGTTCAAGGACCCCATCCACGTGGAGCCGCAGTTGCGGTTCTTCCGCGAACAACTTGGTCTGGCTGGGGTGCCGACAACTCCCGCCGATTCCAAGTAAGCTAAAGCCTTTGCCGGCCGTCGCCCTCCCTACAGCCTGTAACGCCGCGGCAAGCGGCCTTCAGTGAGGAGAGGCATCGGGCGGCAGCCTTCCCGGCCCCCTGTGGCGCTACCGTCATGCCACGGGGGGAAATTACTTGAAGGGCCCGTGAGCCCGCGGACGTTGCAGAACATGCCGGCCGATTCGACATGACGAACGCGTACGATACAGCGGTGAGGCCAACCTGGGCCCTTCAGCCTCGGTTGGTGGCGCTTTACCTTCGTGCCGCCCCCGGGTGGCACGCGGTGTGACCGCCCAGTACGGTGCGGGTCGCGATGCATGGACTGGCGCGACCTTTCGGGCACGGATTGCTTCCAAACCCGTTCCCCCCACGCAACCACTCTCCTCTCTGTCTGCGCGGAACCAGGCGGTTCCGATCACCGTCCATGAAACACAAGCACTTGGCCGAACGTCTCAAACATCTTTCGCCAGCCAAGCGGGCCTTGGTGGAAAAACTGCTTCAACAGCAGGCCGAAGCAGATGCCACCGCGGATGCCCAGTCGCACGCAGCCAACGGCGAACGTGGTGTGCCCTCAAGCACCAGTGTAGCGACCGCGGCGGACGCCGCGCCAACGCCGGCGAGTATGGTATCGCCCGAGGGTCAGCATCCGCCGCGGCCATCGGAAGGTCCGCTTTCGTTTGGGCAGCAACGGCTATGGTTCCTGGATCAGCTTGAACCGGGCGCCGCCTTTTACAACGTGTCGGCGGCAGTGCGGCTCGAAGGACCAGTCGATTCGCGGCTATTACGCCAAGCGCTCGAAGCCGCGGTGCAGCGGCACGAAGCGCTTCGCACGCGATTTCGCAACCGCGACGGCCAACCTTACCAGCAAGTGATGCCGAGCTTGCCGCCGCTGTGGCGCGAGGTTGATCTTTCAGCCCTGGCACCTGAGGAACGCGACGCAAAGTTGCAGGAATATGCCATCGAAGAAGCCAATCGGCCGTTCGACCTGGCAACCGGTCCACTGGTTCGCGCGGTGCTGTTTCAACTCGGCCCCCAGTCGCAAGTGCTGCTGTTGGTACTGCACCACATTGTGTGCGATGGCTGGTCTCTGGCCGTGCTGCGTTACGAACTGGCTGCCTACTACGAAGCCGTGGCGCAGGGAAAACCCAATCCGCTCCCGCCTCTGAGCCGGCAATACATCGATTACGCGCTCTGGCAGCGGGAGTGGATCCAGGGCGAATCGTTCGCCCGGCAGCTTGCCTATTGGCGGCAACGGCTGGAAGGCTCGCCCCCTTGGCTGGAACTGCCAACCGATTTCCCCCGGCCGGCAGTACAGACCTTCCGCGGTGCCACGGTGCGGGCGCCCCTTTCAGCCGAGTTAAGCGACGCCCTGAAACAACTCGCCCGGGCGCACCAGGCCACGCCGTTCATGGTGCTGCTGGCCGCCTGGCAGGTGTTGTTGTCGCGGATCTCGGGCAGTCCCGATATTTGGGTCGGCACGCCGGTGGCCGGCCGCAGCCGGGCGGAGTTTGAACCGCTGGTTGGCTTCTTCGTCAACACGCTGGTCTTGCGGGGAGAGATCACTCCCAATGCCAGCTTCTGTGAGTATTTGGATCAAGTCCGCCAGAACACGCTCGATGCCTTCGACCATCAAGGTGTGCCGTTCGAGCGCCTGGTGGAAGCCATCCAGCCCCAACGCGACCTGAGTCGCACCCCGCTGTTCCAGACCATGTTCGTGCTGCAGAACGCGCCGGTCGCATCGCACCGCCTGGCCGACTTGAGCATTGCCGACGTGGACCTGGGACACGTCCAGGCTACCAACTTCGATCTCACGCTCAACGTCAGCCAGGGACGGCAGTTCGACCTGCTGTTGGTGTACAACCGCGACCTGTTCCGGCCGGAATCCGCCCAACGATTGCTCGACGCATTCAAGAGCCTGCTGGAAGCCATCGCCCGGAATCCTCACCGGGCCGTCAGCGACCTGCCGCTGCTCAACACCGCCCAGCGGCGCGAGCAACTGCTTGAATGGAATGCGGCCGCGGATCAACGGCGGATCGGACACGTGGCGGCCGCCTTTGCCGAGCAGGTCGCCCGCACGCCCGATGCCGTGGCCGTGGACGATGGGCATACGGGGCTGACCTACGCTCAGCTCGATCGCCGCGCCAACCAGGTTGCGCACTACCTCCGCAGTCGTGGCATTGGCACCGAAGATGTCGTGGGGGTTTGCTTCGAGCGCTGCATCGACTTCTACCCGGCTCTGCTGGGTATCTTCAAGGCCGGGGCCGCATACACGCCGCTGGACCCCACCTGGCCAGCGGCCCGTTTGCAGATGATGGTCGAAGATGCGGACCTGCGGATCGTGCTTTCGCACACCCCGGCGGCGAGCCAACTGCCGGACCTGGTGGCGGCTTCGCCGGCCTCGGATGCAGCTTCGGATTCAGAGGGCGATGCTGCGCCATCGGCCGAGGCTGCCGAATCGGCGCCGCTGGTGATTGCCGTCGATCAATTGCCGGAGCTGGCGTCGTTCCCCGAAACGCCGCCGCTGCCGCCCGAGGCGTACGATCCCTCGTCGTTGGCGTACGTGATCTTTACGTCGGGCTCCACGGGTCGGCCCAAGGGCGTGGAAGTCGAAAATGCCGGCCTGGTGAACCATGCGCACGTCATCATCGAGGCCGCGCAATTGGAGCCCGGCGATCGGATGCTCCAGTACCTCTCGCTCAGCTTCGACGCGGCCGGCGAGGAAATCTATCCCACGCTGCTTTCCGGCGCCACGCTGGTTGTGCATCCCGCGCCACTGGAGCTGACCGGCGGCGATGCGCTGGCCTGGTCGAAGCAGCACGGCGTCAATCTGCTGCACGTTCCGCCCGCCGTGTGGCAGCAAATGGTGGAGGTTGCGGAGCGCGAACCGGCCGCGGCCACACACCTGAAGGCGTTTCTCACCGGCGGCGATTCGCTATCGGCCGACTTGGTTCGTAGCTGGCTGAAGCATACCGGCGTGCCGATCATCTATCTGTATGGCGTGACCGAAGCCACGATCACCAGCACCATGTACATCGCCAGCGATGTCCAGCAGGTGCCCGACCGCCCCAGGCTGCCCATCGGCCGCCCCATCAGCGGCAACGAGGTTTACATCGTCGATGAGCGGTTGCAGCCGCTTCCCGTTGGGGTGGCGGGCGAACTGGTGCTGGCAGGGGTGGGCGTGGCCCGGGGTTACCGCCGCGCGGCCGGTTCGTCGGCGGCCCGGTTCATACCTCACCCGTTCAATCCTCGCGGTGGGCGGGCGTTCCGGACGGGCGACCTGGCCCGCTTCCTGGACGACGGCAACATCGAATTCATCGGCCGGGTCGATCACCAGGTGAAAGTCCGCGGATATCGGATCGAGTTGGGCGAGATCGAAACGGCCCTGGTCCAGCATCCCCAGGTTGCCGAGTGCGTTGTGATCGCCCGCGAGGACCAACCCGGCCGCAAACGGCTGGTGGCCTACTACGTTCCCGAAGCAATGGCGGAGGAGGCCCGGGCGTCAGCCGCCCTGGTGGCCAGGAGCAG
The DNA here is from genome assembly GCA_964511065.1 of uncultured Pirellulales bacterium. Lineage (GTDB taxonomy): Bacteria > Planctomycetota > Planctomycetia > Pirellulales > S012-138 > CALBRZ01. Next base: position 68,089 of record CAZEEG010000002.1, read on the forward strand.
CGATAACGACGAGCGGCCACCGGCCGTGCCTGTGGAAGAACTGCTGGAGCACCTGGAAAACCATCTGCCATCGTACATGTTGCCCGCGGCGTTTGTGCCGATGGCGATGCTTCCGCGCGAACACAACGGCCGCATTGCGCGGCATCTGCTGCCGGTGCCCGACTCGTCGCGGCCGGAAATGCGCCAGGCCTTCGTGGCGCCGCAAACCGAGGTCGAACAGAAGCTGGCCCACATCTGGGGCGAGGTCCTCGGCCTGGAGCAAGTGGGTCGCCACGACAATTTCTTCGAGTTGGGTGGCGACTCCATCCTCACCATTCAAGTGATCGCCAGGGCCTCGGCGGCTGGCTTGCGGCTCAATCCCAAGCAGCTATTTCTCAATCAAACGATTGCCGAGTTGGCCCAGGTGGCCGGGACCGGCCCGGAAATCATCGCCGAGCAGGGCGAGGTGGTGGGCCCCACGCCGCTGACACCGATCCAGCGCGAGTTCCTCGCCCAGCGGCTGGAAAATCCCCATCACTTTAACCAGGCGGTCCTGCTGGTCCCCGGCGAAGCGTTGACCCCTTCGCTCGTGGCAAGCGCCTTACGGCGGTTGGTGATCCAGCATGATGCCTTGCGGCTGCGCCTGCAGACCGATAGCCAAGGTGCCACCGTGCAGCACACGGTCGGCGTCGGGGAGGCCGATCTCGATGGACTGTTGATTCGCCGAAGGGTTGCGGATACCGGCGAACTGGCCGCGGAGCTTGCCGAGGTTCAAGCGAGCCTGAACGTCCGCACCGGGCCGCTGCTGCGCGCGGCGTGGATCGACGTGGTCGGGCAGGAGCCGCGCCTGCTGCTGGTGATTCACCACTTGGCCGTAGACGCCGTAAGCTGGCGGATTCTGGTGGAAGACCTCCAGACGCTGTGCCATGGTTTGCTCCAATCGCTCGATGCCCCGCTGCCGGCCAAGACCACCAGTTTCCAGGATTGGGCCCGGCGGCTGGAAGAAGAAGCCGCTACCCCGCAGCGTCTCGCGGAACAGGCCCACTGGTTGGAAACCCTGCGGGTTCCCGGTGCCATCCCCGTCGATCATCCCGAGGGAAGCAACTGCGCCGGCGATATCCAGCGGCACACCTCTTTGCTCACGGCGGAGGAAACCCAGGCCCTGCTGCAGCAGGTGCCTTCGGCTTACCGCACCCAGATCCATGAAACGCTGCTGGCGGCCCTGGCCATGACGCTGGCCGATTGGACCGGCTATCGCCGCTGGCGGATCGACCTGGAAGGGCACGGCCGAGCCGATCTCGACGAGCGGTACGACTTGAGCCGTACCGTCGGCTGGTTCACCACGTTGTACCCGGTGCAGATTCGAGCGGTGGCCCCGGACGATCCGCGTCAAATGTTGATCGACACCAAGGAGATGCTCCGCGCGGTGCCCGATGGTGGGCTGGGCTTTGGCCTGCTGCGGTGGCTCCATCCGGACGCCGCGGTGCGCGAGCCGTTGGAAATCACGCCCCGCGAGCCCGCGGCGATTTGCTTTAACTACCTGGGGCAGTTCGATCAGTCGCTCCCGCCCGGCGCGCTGTTCCGCCTGGCCGACGAGGACGCCGGACCGCTCCACGATCCGGCGAATCAGCGGCGTCATCAGGTGGAACTGTTGTCGCACATTCACGGGGGATGCCTGCACGTGCAGTGGGTATACAGCGGCAAGCAATTTGAACGGTCCACCATCGAGCAGGTTGCCGGTGCCTACCTGGCAGCCATCCGCACGTTGATTGCCCACTGCCAGTCGCCCGATGCCGGTTCGTTCACCCCCTCCGACTTCCCCCTGGCCGAACTGGATGCCGAGGACCTCGAATCGCTTTCGGCTTTGCTGGATGATGATGCAGGGGAATGATCTGCGATGAAGATGAAGAACGTTGAAGACATCTATGCCCTCTCGTCCATGCAGCAGTTGATGCTGTGGCAGGCTCTCGCGCAATCGCGCGGGGAAGTCCTCGCCGAGCAGCTTACCTGCACCCTGGCAGGACCACTGAACCTGGAACGGTTTCGCGAGGCCTGGGAATTCGTAGTTGCCCGGCATCCGCTGCTGCGCACGGCGTTTCTCTCCCAAGGACTTAAGAAGCCGGTTCAGGTCGTCCGCCAGAAGGTGGAACTTCCGTGGAACGTGATCGACTTCCGCGAGCACGATGCGGAAACCTGCCAGCAGCAGTGGGAGACGCTCTGCCGCGAGGATCAACAGCAGGGGTTCGATGTTACCAAGGCCCCGCTCTTTCGCATCGTGCTGGCCCACACGGCGGACGATACCTGGCGATTCCTCTGGAGTTGCCACCACCTGATCCTCGACGGGTGGTGCCTGCCGCTGGTGATGAAAGAAGTGTTCACCACCTACGCGGCCCTCGATGAAGGATCGCACCCGCCGCTGGAACCGGCGCGGCCGTTTCGCGATTACGTGGCCTGGCTGGGCCGGCAGGATCAAACCGCGGCCGACGAGCATTGGCAAGCGCTGCTGGAAGGCACGGCCGGCCCGCCGGCGCTGCCGTTTCCATCACCGGCGGCCCAACTCGATGCGGACGAAGACCGTTACGGCGAAGCCGAGGTTCGGCTCGATGCAGACGACGCTGCCCGGCTCCAGCAATTGGCCTCGCAGCACAAGCTGACGCTGGCCGCGATGGTCCAAGGGGTATGGTCGGTGATGCTCGCGAGATACAGCGGGCAAGCTGATATTGTGTCGGGGGTGACCGTATCGGGCCGGCCCGCATCGCTGCCCGGGGTCGAAAGCATCGTGGGCCCGTTTACCAACAGCCTGCCAGTGCGTACGCACGTCAACCGCGACCATGCCTGCCTGCCGTGGCTCACGGCGCTGCACGCCCAACTGCTGGATGCCCAGAACTTCCAACATTCGGCAATGGATCAGATCCAAGCGGCGGCAGGGCTTGCCGCCGGCCAGCGGCTATTCGATACGCTGGTGGTCGTTGAGAACTATCCGCTTGATCCGCGGCTGAGCTTCCGTCCCGGCGGGGTCGAAATCCGCGACATTCGCGGAACCGCCTCGGCCGCCTTTCCCCTTACGCTGATTGCCATTCCCGGCGCGGAACTGACATTGCGGTTGCGCTACGACCGCCGGCGGTTCTCAACGTCCACGGGCGAGCGCATCTTGGGGCACGTCGCCGCCGCGCTGGCGCGCCTTTCGCATGGCATTCCGAAAACGGTGGGCGCGTTGTTCGTCATTCCGCAGGCCGAACAGGAACGGATCGACCAGCTCGCCCAAGTTCCGGCCGACGCGCCCTGCGGCCCGCCCGCCGCCGGGCACAGAGTCCACGTGGCCGACGCATGGGGGCCATCGCCCATTGAAATCCCGGGGCGTCTGTACCTGATATCCGCTGACCCAGGGAACAGCGAAAGCGCATCCCAGCGGGAACATACCCCGTGGCAGGCTCGCTGGCGGGTTATCGACAGCGACGGCGAAGAACAACCTGCGGATTCGCAGCCTGATGCGCCTTCCCAGCCTGAAGCAACCGCGCAACAGGGAATGCTCGAGTACCTGGGCCGCGATAGCGACCCGCTGGAGGTCGATATCTATCGGGTGGACCCGGCCGAGATGGCAGCGGTCCTGGCCGGGCATCGCCTGGTGGTCGATGCGGCCGTGGTTGCGCAAGTGAACCAGCACGGTGAGCGGCGGTTAGTGGCCTATGTCGTGACCGACAAAGAATCGGCCACGGTGATCGATCCCGAGCAGCAAGCCACGCTGTTGCCGGAGCTTCGCAAGTATTTGAAGAAGCAGTTACCGCACCGTCCGTTGCCGGCCGTGATCAAGGCGCTCGATGCGATCCCGCGCACGGAGGATGGCGCCGTGGACATCGGCCAACTGCCGTCGCTTTCGCGACCCCGGCCGGAAAGTTGCGGCCCGCCAGTGCCGCCGCGATCGCGGCTGGAAGCCCGCCTGGTGGAAATCTGGTCGGACAGCTTGGGGATTCAACCGATCGGCGTGACCGATAACTTCCAAGACCTGGGAGGGACCTCGCTGGATGCGGTGGCCATGGTGGGCCGGATCGAAGAACAATTCGCGCGGAAGGTACCACTGGTTTCGCTGGTGCAGCACCCCACCATTGAAAACCTGGCGCGCCTGCTCCGCCGCAGCGGCGACGACGCCGGGGAATCGTCGCTGGTTCCCATCCGCGCCACGGGCACGCGGCCGCCGCTGTTCTGCATCCATCCCGCCGGTGGCACCATTTACTGTTACCTGGCGTTGGCAAAGCACCTGCCAGACGAAATTCCCATCTATGGTTTGCAAGCGCGGGGGATCGACGGCGAAGCCGCACCGCACACCACGGTGATCGACATGGCCCGGTATTACGCCGATGCCATCCGTACCGTTCAGCCCGAGGGACCGTACCAGATTTGCGGCTGGTCTTCCGGCGGCATCATGACCTTTGAGGTCGCCCGGCAACTTGAAGCCCAGGGCCAGGAGTTATCGCTGGTGGCGCTGTTCGATGCCGGCATGCGCAAGCCCGGGCAGACGTTCGACGAGCGGGACTTCCTGCCGATGCTGCTGCTGCTCTTTCCGCACGAGGACGCGGAGTTCGTCGAGCAACTCCAGCGCAAAAGCGCGGAGGAGCAACTGGCGTATTTCCGCGACCGGGCCGAACTGGCCAAGGTGGTGATGCAAGACACTGAGCACAGCATCGCGCAGCATATCTTCGCCGTGTTCCAGGCCAACGTGAAAGCCATTGTGGAGTACGAAGCGCAGCCCTGCCGCAGCCGACTGACCGTGTTCCGCGCTGAAGAAAAGGCCACGCCCATGCACGAAGACCCGGAGTTGGGCTGGGGCCCCTGGGCTGGCGGCGGCGTAGAAGTGATCGAGGTGCCCGGCAATCACGTGTCGATGTTCCGCGAGCCGACCATTCTCACCGTCGCCGAGCACCTGGAACGCCTGCTGATGCAGGATCAACCGGCGCCTTCGACCGCGTGACAGCAAACGCTTGGCGGGAATGTCGGGCTGCCGTCGCGTTGGCACAACGTGCTGACGTTACCACGTGCTGAAGCGCCGCCGACGCGCGCGCTCATGGCTGTGAAGTTCGCAGTCGGTCCCGGCTTGCACTGTAGTGGCGCTGTAGCCATTGAGCCCAGCAGCCAACAAGGCGCATGCCAGTTGGCTATTGCAATAATTTGTTCTCTTGATAGGCTGCTAAGCAACGGACGGACATGGCCGCGTTGGTTTGCCACAAGCAATCCCACGCGGCCGATTTTTTTTGCGCTGAGCGAATCGCAATGCGCATTGCGGCAGCGAGCGTTTCGCAGCCGCATGTGCGCCGCTGCTGCGCACCCCGACCGGGGACGTCTTGAAGGTGCACTTCTTGATGCGCAGCCGCTCAAACCATTACGCACCTTCTCAGCGCGCGACCGCAGTGCGCTATTCGCCGGGCAGCAAGTGCTCGCCACGGATCAAGTCGGCGAACGTCTGCCGCTCGCGGATCAGGTGCGGGGCGCCGCTGGGGTCAATCATCACCTCGGCCGGCAGCGGTTTGCTGTTGTAGTTGGAAGCCATCACAAAGCCGTAGGCTCCCGCGCACTCCAGAATCAGCAGGTCGCCGACTTCGGCTTCCGGCAAGCGGCGCGTGCAGACAAAGCCGCCTTCCTCTTGGGTGAAGATGTCGCCCGACTCGCACAGCGGGCCGCCCACCACTACGTCGCGCTCGGGCCGGGCCCGATCGGGATCGCCCAGCGGGCAGACCGACATCGGGTGATACGCGCCGTACAGGATCGGCCGGGCCAGATTATTGAAGCCGGCATCAAGCAGGTAGAACGTGTTGCTGCCCATCTGCTTCACGGCGCGAACCTCGGCCACAAGGCAACCGCTCTCGGCAACCAGGTACCGGCCTGGTTCAATCTCCAGTCGCACGTCATGGCCGAACGCCTTGGCCAGCCGCTGCCGGGTTTGATCCCAAAGCTGGTAGTAGGCGTCGAGATCGACATACTGATCGCCCTCGCGATAGGGCGTAGGCAAGCCGCCGCCGGCACTGATGGTGTCGATGGAATCGCCCACCTTCAGGGCCTGCTCTTCCATCGCCCCGCACACCTGGGCCAGGTGCTCCAGGTCAGTGCCGCTGCCGATGTGCATATGTAGGCCGGTGATAGTGTGGCCCCACCGCCTGGCCCGGGCCAAGCAGTCAGCGAGGTCGGCGTGCCAGATGCCGTGCTTGGAGCTTTCGCCGCCCGTGTTGGTCTTGCGGCTGTGACCGTGGCCGAACCCTGGGTTGATCCTCAGCGTGATGGACCGCCCGCCTGCCCGCTCGCCCAGTTGGTCGAGCATCTGGGGCGAACCACAATTCACGTGGATCCCCAGTTTGGCGACAATCTCCAGCGCTTCGCGGTCGAAGATATCGGCCGTGTAGACGATCGGAGTTGGCGTACCTTGTGGCTCGTACCCCGCGGCCAGGGCCCGGTCGATCTCGCCTGCGCTCACGGCGTCGACCAGCGCTCCCTGGCGGCGAATAAAGTCTACCACGGCCAGGTTCGAGTTCGCCTTTTGCGCATAGCGGACTACGTCGAATGCCTTGAGGTCGGCCACCCGCTGGGCGATCAGCGAAGCATCGTAAACGTAGGTCGGCGTACCGAATCGATCGACCAGGTCAGCAACCGGAATCCCGGCAATCTCACGGCGAAGCGTCTGGAAAGGGGCGCGGGCAGTGGGCATAAATCCAAGACTCGCTGATGGGTTGGACAAGCGGGGAGGATGTAGCGGCGGACAACACGCCAGCCACCCCTATGGTGGGCGCACGTCCGCACGGTCTGCAAGCGGTCTACGATAGCATAGCGGCCGCGCCAAGCCAGGGGGGCGAGCAGCGATTGAGCCCCTCAGAGAGTACGGCGGCATGGCAATTTCCAGTTTCCGCGCGGGGGGAAGCCCTCTGCGGCGGCCATACCCGAAGGTATTCCAAGCGCAGGGTCTGGGGGAGATGCGGAAGCGGCGGGCAAGCAGAGAACGGCTTGTGCCTGCGCCACGAGCGGCGCGCATAAAAAAAGATCCGTCGAGTGACTGTTGGGCATCGTCGCTCGACGGACCCACACCGCGGGTAAAGCGCCCAACGCTCCATGCGGTGTCCCTGTCGCGACAAGGGAGGCGGAGCAACCACAGCCGTTGCCACGACACTAAAACCATAGCTCACAATCGGGCACCAAAGGAAAAATCCTGGGCGGGAAATTACGGGGCGCTGCGCGATCGCCGCGCGTTGGCGGGCAGGTTTTCCGCGGCCTGCCGCTTGCAACCGCGGCGGCTTTCAACGAAGAATGGGGAACTTCACGGTGGAGTCCTCCGCCAAGGTTCATCCACCAAGGTTCACACGCTGCTTGTTTCTGGGGAGTGGTTCATGCTCGCGCAATGGTTGATCGGTCTGCTCGCTGGCACGATGGTTTTGGCGATGGTGCATTCGGCCGGGGCCGCCGAACCGCAACTGGCCCACATCGTTTACTTCAAGCTCAAGGACAGTTCCGACACCGCCAAGCAAAAGCTGGTCGCAGCCTGTCATAAGTACCTCTCGGGCCACGAGGGCACCGTGTACTTCTCCGCCGGTACCCTAGTGCCGGACCTCGATCGCGAAGTGAACCAGCGTGACTGGGACGTCGCCTTGCACCTGGTGTTCAAGAACCGCGCCGCGCACGACGCTTACCAGGTTCACCCTCGCCACAAGCAGTTCATCGAAGAAAACCGCGAGAACTGGGAAAAGGTGAAGGTGTACGACTCCTACGTGAGCGATGGTAAGTAGCGTGCGTCAGGGCGACGTGTTCGCCCTCTGGGGCCGCGCAGCATGGCCGTGGCTTGCAGCGCTGCCCACCCGGTGTGCGCCACGCTGTCGCCGGCGCAAGCCGCGCCCTGGTTCTGATGATTTCCGCTTCGCTTGCAAGGTCTGCTGCCATGGTCTGCCGCCTGTTGCTTTCCCGTCGGGATCGATGCTCCTTAGCCGCCTGGCCGATGATGGTGGCCCTGCTGGTTGCCGGGCAGCGGACAGCCTTGGGCGAAGCGCCCAAGCTGGCGGTCCATATCGACTTCCCCGGTGGCTCGGCCGTGGTGGAAGACATCGACCAGGAGGCCAGGAAAATCAAGATCCTGCCCAGCGATCATCCTCAGCGGGGCTGGCGCTGCTGGTGGTATATCCACATCACGGGCATCGAGCCGGGCGAAACCATCACGCTTGATGTCGGCGGCGGCGTTTGGGCCACGCCCGATCAGGCCACGTTCAGCACCGATGGCAAGCACTGGCGTCACACCGCACCGGGCAAGCGATCTGAGCGGCGGATTGTGTTCCAGCAGAAGATCGATGCCAAGGAAGCCTGGTTTGCATGGGGGCCGCCCTTTGTACCCGAGGATGCCAGGCGGTTGGTCGAACAAGCGGCCGCGCGGTGCGAAGGGGCAGAAGCGTTCAATCTCTGCCAGACCCGCGGCGGCCGGGAAACCCCGGCCCTGAAACTGTCGCCTCCCGACGGCAAGAAACCCAGGTTTGGGGTGTGGATTCAGGCGCGTCAGCACGCTTGGGAGTCGGGCTCGAGTTGGGTGTGCGAAGGCGTGACCCAGTGGATCACTTCCGACGATGCCCTGGCGCGAAAGCTGCGCGACCAGGCGTTGATCGTGATTGTGCCGGTGATGGACATCGACAACGTCGCCATCGGTGCCGGCGGCAAGAACCAGCAGCCCCAGGACCATAATCGCGATTGGACGGACACGCCGCATTGGCGGGCCGTAGCCGCGGCACAACAGGCCATCACGCAGATGGACCAGAACAAGACGTTCGATATTTTCATCGACCTGCACAACCCGGGCGCGAACGACCGCGAACCGTTCTTCTTTGCGGCTCCCAAAGAACTGCTGAAGCCCGTTGGGCAGGAAAACCTTGACCGATTCGTGGCCATCGCCAAGGAGCAGATGCAGGGACCGTTGGCGTTCCGAGGGCGCGTGCGCGAAACCGGTGCAAACTACGACCGGGCCTGGCAGACGATCAGCAAGAATTGGGTAGCCCTGCACACCCGGCCGCACGTGGTGGCGCTGACCTTAGAAACCTCGTGGAACACGCCCGATAGCACCACGGAAGGCTACCAGGGTATCGGGCAGGGCCTTGCCCGCACCATTGCCGAATTTCTGCTGAAGCCGTAAGCCGCGGCGTCGGGCGGAGCCCCCAGTCGCCCCTGCATGCGCATTTCTCCAGGGCATCCAATCACCCCCATACACCTCATCTTGTCGGCTTGTGGCATTTTTTTCGTCACCTGCCCGGGCAAGTTCCATTCGTAAGCCCCTGTACACAGGATTCTTACGAAAAATCCCCTCTTTGGCCGCAAGGGCAATTCGTATTGACACCAATACGATACATGTGTACACGTATCGCGGTGCTAGCATGGTCGAATTGCCCCAACCCACCAGCCGTGAAGTGATCCTGGCCCGTCTCCGCGAGGCGATGGCTCAGGGGCCCGCTTGCCCGGCCGAAATGGTTTCCTCTGGCTGCCCGGACCTGGACGCGATCTTGCCCGGTGGCGGGTTTCGCCGCGGAACCTTGGTGGAATGGCTGGGTGAACCCGGCGCCGGGGCGGGCGTGCTGGCCTTGCAGGCCGCGGTCGCCGCCTGCGGTCGTGAAGGCACTTTGCTGGTAGCCGATGGCGATGGGACCCACACCCGCCACAGCCCACCGGCGGAACGGTTTTATCCGCCAGCGGCAGTGGCGGCCGGCCTGGACGCGCGGCAGTTGATCGTGGTTCGCCCGGCCGGCGCGGTGGACTACGCCTGGGCGTTGGACCAGGCCATGCGGTGCCCGGCCCTCTCGGCCGTGCTGGCTTGGCCGCGGAAGATTTCGCCCACCGCCTTCCGCCGGTTGCAGTTGGCTGCCGAAGGCTCGGGCGTGTTGGGGTTGTTGGTGCGTCCGGCCGCGGCGCAGCAGACACCATCCTGGGCCGATATTCGCCTGCTGGTGCATCCGCTGGCCCAGCACGATCCGTCTGCCGGCCGCCGCCTGAAGTTGGAACTGGTCCGCTGCCGGGGCGCGGCCCACCACCAAAGTATCGTTTTGGAGTCCGAACATGCGACGGGTACTTTGCGCATGGTTGCAGGAAACCAGCAGTCGCCCTCAGTCTTCCGCAGAGCGAAGTAATCGGGGGAGCAGCGTACAGGGCCATCGAGAGAGCGAAGCGGAATCGGCTCAGGAACGTCACCTGCGGCGCGCCGAGACAGCATTGCAAATCGCCCAGGATTTCAGCCCTACGGTGGGTTTGGAACCCTTCGACTTTCCCCACAGCCTGCTGCTGGACATCACCGGCTTGGACCACTTGTTTGCGGCGGCCGACTTTGCAGCCTCCGCGGGCGGAATGGCCCAGACCACGCCGCCTTCTGCCTACCAAGGACAAACGCCCGGAGAACGTGCCCTGGTGGCCAAACTGCATCGGGCGTTCAAGCGTCATGGGTTGGCCGCCTCGATGGCCGTGGCTGACACTCCCGGCGCGGCCTGGGCCTGGGCCCATTACGGCCCGACACTGCTGGCCGCCGGGTGCGAAGTGCTCTCCCCGGATGTTCTGCCGGTGGCCGCGTTGCGGTTGGCCGACGAACCGCTCGCGCGGCTCGAAGCCCTGGGGCTGGAGCGGATCGGGCAGCTTCAGGCATTGCCCCGGGCGGCGCTGCCCTCGCGGCTAGGGCCGGAGGTTCTCCTACGGCTTGATCAACTGGAAGGCTCGGCTTCAGAAGTTATCGCGGCTTATCAGCCGCCTGCGTTGGCCGCGGCGGGGCGTTCGCTGGAATTTCCCGCCGCTTCCACCCAGGTGCTGGAAACGCTGCTGGCCCAGTTGCTGGCCGAAGCGATCGACACGCTGCCGGCAGGGCAGGGGGTGGAACAACTCATTTGCCGACTGCGCGATGAAGCAGGGCGGTGGATCCAGTTTGCCGTGGGCCTGTACCAGGCGACTGCCAGGGCCGACCATCTGCTGGGCCTGGTCCGGCTGCGGCTGGAAACGCTGCCGCTGTCACGGCCGGTGGAAGAACTGCATGTCGAAGTGCCCGCCGCTGGCCCGCTCGCCTGGCAACAGCGTGAGTTGTTTGAACCGCGGCCCGATACCGCACGCCAACGGGCTTTATTGATCGACCGGCTCAGCACGCGGTTGGGGCGCCGGGCCGTGCTGCGGGCGCGCTGCATGGCCGATGCGCAACCGGAGTTTGCCTGCCGGCTGGAACCACTGATTCCGCCGCGGCTGCGAGGCACTTCGCTGCGCCATCGCCGCCGCCCTGCCCGGCGCCTCCGCCGCTCGGGAGCCTCAGGATACCGCCGCGCTGGGGCGGGCTGGCAATCGGGAACGGATGCTTCGCCGGTTGGCAATCCGTGGCTGCGGCCGTGGCGGCTGTTCGCCCGGCCAACCCCGGTGGAGGTGGTTTCTGTAGCCCCCGATGGGCCGCCGCAAAACTTCGCCGTGCGCAGCCGCCAAAGCCCCCGGGGGGATGGAGCGGCCGGCAACCTGCCGCGCCTGCTACGGATCGTCCGTTACTGGGGCCCCGAGCGGATCGAAACCGCCTGGTGGCGAGGGCAAATGGTCCGCCGCGATTACTACCGGGTGGAAACGGAAGACGGCCGCTGGTTCTGGCTGTTCCGCGATCTGCGCAGCGGACGCTGGTTCTGGCACGGCAGCTTTGATTGAAGCCTGTGATTTGTCGCGCGCACGGCCCGCAACGCCGTGGCACATGTGATCCATCAAACGCCCAGCGCTTGCTTAGCTCCGGTTATCGCAGGACATAATGCCGATTGATCGAATATGTCGCGTTCGATCATGCACGACAGGCTGGACCAACCGGCCAGTGGAACCGGCCCTACAGGTGCTCGCCACGTGGACTATCGGTTATGTGGACTATCGGTTATGCGGCCTGCCGGCGCGGGGCAGGCGCCAGGGCCTTGTCGCATTGCAGCGTGTGCAGCATCTGGCCGTCGGAAGCAAAGAACTTCAATTGGGAAGTCTCGGCCACAAAGGTGGCAATCAGTTCGCCCGCCCGGTACGACCGCCCATAGTAGTACCCTTCGCGGATAAGCACTGTCTCGGCCAGCAAGCGGTCGGGCGACAGCCCCAGCCGCTTGAAGGTTTCCATCACCAGGCCGCGAATCTGATCGGGATGCAGACAGCTCATACGCCAGGATCACCTGCTCGTGACGGGCGCCGGCCAGCACCGGTCGAAGCAGGACCTGTCGGCCCCCCTTACCATGCGCGCTAGCCGAGTCAAACGCCCAGAAAACCAAGAAGCTCCACGCGCCGGCCGCTCAATCGATGCTGCCGGCAATTCAAGCATCGGCAGTCGCGGAAGGAAGATTGCCTTCAGTTCTAAAATCCAGAACCACCGCCCCAACCGGCATAACTTGCCAAACCGGCCGGCCCAGCGTGCCTTGCCCCCAATTCCGCACGCGCCACACGGTAGGCCCCCACCACCAGGCTGTTCGCCCCCGGTACTTGCATGCGTCGCAACGGGTAGCGACGATGAAGGGGCCAAACAGGCCGACCACCCACACGGACCACGCAAATTTTGCTCCAGCACTAAAATCCATCTAAGGAACGATGATGATGCTTCGCCACCACCGCGACACCACTGGAATACCTGCCGCCCGAAGCGAGGCAACCCGCCATAGGATTCCATCACGCGATGCCAGGCGTCCACGACTTTCTTGGCTGGTGATATCGCTGGCGATGGTGCTGCACGCGGCGCCGGCCTGGGCGATCGACACCTTCGACCGCCACACCTCGTACTGGTTGAACCTGGCGATCAAGAATGGCAAGCCGCTGGAATCGCTCACATCGGGCCAGGCAGCGCAGTGGAAGTTCATCGGCCGCGATGTCACGCAGCCGTGTGTCGTGATCAAGACCGACAACGGCAACGTGGCCAAGGCCCTGCTGTCGTGGGGATTCCGCAAGACGGCCGACAAACCAGTTCCCGTGCTCGTGATCGATCGCTATGTGACCTACGATCGCGACCGGGGCAACCTCACCGTGGCCCATGGTCAGAACCTGATGCTCTTTCCGGGATTTGAGTTCGACCTCGATATCGGCCAGGTGGTTCCGCAGGGGATGGGCGGCGACGTGGCCCTCAACAACAAACGCGAACTAGTCGCCCTGGGCAATGCCCAACTGTTCGCGGTGGATGGGAGCCTGCTGCCGGCGGAGGACGAAGGGGGCGAAATCCACGTTCCCCAGGCCAACCAGGTCGTGCAACCGCGCGACTTTGCGGGTGAGTGGAAAGTCTCGGCCGATGGCCGCTGGTTTGGAACCTGGCTGCTGGCCGTCGACGACGAAGGCCACATCGAAGGCCAATACTTCAGCCACGAAACCAAGAGCACATTCCCGCTCAAGGGCCGGGTTGCGCTGGGTGAACCCAACCGCGTGGTGTTTGACGTGGAGTTTGCCGCCGCCACGCAGCATTACGACCTGTACCTGTTCACCGGCGACAAGTCGGCCATGTGCGGAACCACCACCCTTGTCGACCGCAAATTCGGCGTATTGGCTGAACGGATGAAACAGGAGAACCCGGAAAACCAGGAGAAAGCTTCCAGCGATCAGTAGTCTTCTTGATGGTTGCGCCGCCCATGTCCGGCCCCCGAAACGTTCGACGCCGCAAATCGTCGGTTCTCCAGCGCAAGCGGCCGCATTCCGGTGGGCCAGTACGCAAATGAGCGGACATGAACTGCACGGGGGGGCAACAGCGCCCCCCCGCAGCGACGCCGGCCCCCTCGGCCAAGGCTAAACCGGTCGCTGCCAGGCCGCGCAGAGACTTCAACAGGGGGAATCCCTTCCCGCAATGTACCTGTTCGAAAACCCCGTCTTGCAGCGCGAGTTGCTGGTCAACTTGCGCATGAAAAAGGCGTTCATCCTCCAGATGGCCTACGTGGCGCTGTTGGGGCTGATGGTCTATTTCGCCTGGCCAAGCGATGAAAAGATCGACATGGCCAACAGCGAGAAATCGGTTCGGCTGGTGAACCTGTTTTTCCTGGGGCAGTACATCCTGGTCGGCCTGATGACTCCTACCTTCGCCGCCGGGGCCATCACCGGCGAAAAAGAACGCAAGACCTACGAACTGCTGCTGGCCAGTCCTTTACGCCCCACAGCCATCGTGCTGGGCAAGATGCTGGCCTCACTCGCGCTACTCGCCTTGCTGATGTTCTCGTCGCTGCCGATCGTGATGCTGTGCCTGCCGCTGGGCGGGACCTCCATCTACGAAGTGCTGGCCGTGTACCTGGCACTGCTGCTGGCCACCGGCACGTTTGGCCTGGTCAGCCTGTACTGTAGCCTGCGCTTCCAACGGACCGCCGCGGCACTGGTGGTATCGTACCTGGCGATTCTCCCGCTGGCTCTGCTGGGGCTGCTGTTCTGGTACACGCTGAGCCACGGCGAGTTGGTCCGGTTTCGGCTGTGGATCACCGTGACGGCCTTGCCGCTCATCAGCCTGGCCTTGTGGTTCGGCCTGATCATGCTGATCAGCCGGCACCTGCTGTATCCGCCCGACGTCGGCAGCGAAGGCAAGGAAGTGATCGACGAAGAACACGAGCAGCAGCACGCCGTGGGCCTGATCATCCGCCGCGACCAATTCCCCGACCGGCTGTTCGCGCCGCCCAAGCGTGCAGGGCTGATGCCCGATGGCGCCAACCCCGTCTACGACAAGGAAATGCGCAGCGAAATCTTCAGCCAGGGCACCTTGATGCTCCGGGTGGTGATTCAGGTAAGCATGTTCCTGGCCATTCCGCTGATGGCCTGGTGCCTGTACCTCAAACCGGAGCATGCGCCCTGGTATATCGGCTACGTCATCCTGTTCAACATGCTGGTGGGACCGGTGTTCTCTGCCGGCAGCGTCACCAGCGAACGCGAACGCCAGACGCTCGACCTGCTGCTCACCACGCTGATCAAGCCGCGGCAAATCCTGTTCGGCAAACTGCTCTCGGGCTTGCGCGTCTCAAGCGTGCTCACCGGATTTCTGCTGTGGCCACTGCTGTTGGCCTGCGCGATGGTGACCGATTACTGGCCCAACCTCCTCACTATGCTGGGTTACGTGCTCATTGTGCTGGTGACATGCGTGTTTACCGCAACGGTCGCCCTGTTCTGTTCGGTTCTCGCCCGCAAGACTTCGATCAGCCTCACTGCCGCCTACGTGGTGTTGATCGTACTGTTCATGGCTCCGATTGCCGTTCAGGTATTTGCGGGCACGTTCTTTCCTGACTCGGCCAGCAGCGATGCCGCCAACGCGATCACCTTTACCAGCCCGGTGGCGACGGCCTTCAGCTTGCCGCTGGACTTGGACCGCGAAGGCGTCGATCCACGGGTGGGTGAACCGTGGATATTTCCCGCGTTCCTTGCCTTCTATGCCTTGGTGACCACAGCTTTGATGGGCTCGATGATCTGGCTGTTTGGAAAACGCTGGCGTGTGGCCTATTAGCGGCGAGCGGTCGCGCCCCCCCCATCGGCGGCCAAGCAGACGCAGCCTAAGCACGCCGGCCGCCTCATTCGGCCGGGCAATTGGCAGTTTCGTCATCGTTGGCATAGTCCGCGTGGTTGCCAACACGCTACAGCCCGGCCCGGTGCGTTGTCCTAGGGCAACGGGGACCGCGTCTCCGATCGAACCGGTATGGTCCGCGTTAAAGCTTGATGGTTTTACTACTTAGCCCCCCACACCATCCCACTTTGATACGGCGATCGAACAATCGGCACTGGGTTTGCCTCCTGAACCTCCCCTATACTGATAGCCTCTCTGCCAAACCAGTTGGCGTCTCCATTCCCAGGACGAATCCAGCCAGAATCATGCACGCGATTGAGCTGATTACACTTGCGGCCAAGATTGCACGTGGAGGGCGGGAATGGATTCGCTGCCCCCAGCCATGGGACCATCGGCCGCTCAACGATTACTGGTGCGTCTCCAAAATCCGCCTCGATCGCTGGTTCTGCCAACTCAAGTCGTGTGCCTCGGGTATGGAGAAAGGGCGTCCCCGAGGCTGGTCCAAGGCCCGGGCACTCGTCGAAGAAATCATCGCCAGTGAAATCCTCACCCGGGTGTGGGCGGCGGCGGCCACAGCCCGCGACCGCTGCGGCGGCACCAACGATGCCGAACCGCTGGTGCGCAGCATCCTGATTGGTCATATGGAGGCGCGCAATCGCGCGCTTCGCCTGCTGCTCTGCACTCCCGGGGTGGCAGCCGATGACGCAGTCGCACTGAACAACCTCCGCAGCCAGGCAGAGCGATGGACCGACCTGCTCATTGGGGGCCTGCTCGCAGAAAGCGACGTGGCGGAATTTGCATTTGAGCCTGATCGGGCGCGGGACTTCGCCGACGACCTCCGCGAGAGCCATACCGCCGATACCGAAACGGTCTGGAACACCATGCTGGCTTCCCTGCGGCATGGATTCATGCAATCGTTATCAACGCCAGCGGCACAAGCAGAGTTGAACGCGCAAATCTACCAGAGCGTGGCCCGCTCGTTCGGCTTATCCGATGCCGATGCGTACCCGCTGGAATCCCTGGACTGGTTGCAGCGGATCGAGCAGATGACCGAAGCCACCGAAGACTTGATCCAGCAGCTTGAGGCCGAATTTACGGGCCGTGCCGCCCCCACTGCCCCCCAAGGCCCCATGCATTTCTTTTGACGCCGAGCCACCATGGATGTACCGCAACAGGAGTGGCGCACAACCCACCAAGGGCATCCGCTTCTACCCTCGAAGCGTGGTGCCCGAGCAGCAGAAGCGGTTAAGAACGTCAGCGCGCCGGGACCTCCTTTTGCCCAGCAAGTTTCCCTGGCAGCAATGGCACGGCAGGGCCGACCACGGGCGACATCTCTCCGTTGCGCCACGAACCATTCTTCGCAACCACCTATTTTTGCGTAATTTACGGCATTCGCTTGGGTGGCGGACCGGCAAGCATTAGAATGCAACCCTAGTTCCCGTCATGCGCCCTTATGGCGGAACAATTCACCGACGCGGTAGCCGGGGGGACCGTGGTGATTCCAGCGCGCCGCTGTAGCGCGCTGGGAGACCGCCGGTCGTGGCACCACAGCCGATCAGCATCGTTGGGGAGTTGAACGTCGCTCCAAATGGCGCAGCGGTCAGGCGGACCATCACCGCATCAGGCCGCTGTCCCGAGAGGCGTGTCACCTCTGCTAGTGGAAGCATTTTGCGGTGGCCCCCGAAAAAAGGGCCGCAGCAGTCGGCCGGACAGCCACCAGGTCGAGGAGCACTGGGTACAGGAGCAAGGTTCACTGCGGCGAATGCCGCGGCAACGTTGCGCCGTTGATCAGCGAATAGCCATCACGCCCCCCCACCATGCGAGTCTCCCATTCGTGCGGAGGAGATTTATGAAAATCAGCTTCAGGCTGAAGGAGTTGCTCGAGGAGCGGCAAGACGACGGGCGTGGGATCATCACGCGAATCTGCGAACATACGTCCCTGGAACGGCACAAGGTGGCGGCGCTGCTCGCCAACAAGGTGCAGTACGTTTCGCTGGAAACGCTGGCCTCGGTGTGCGACTACCTGATTGAAAAGCACCGCATCCCTCAGGACCAGTTGCCGGGCCTGTTGTTTGGAATTGATGCGTCGCGATTCTGGACGCTGCTCACCGACCGCAGCTATGTCGAGATTGCCATGGGCGTGCGTCGCGACGAAACCCTGAGCGAGAAACGCTGGGTGATGGCGGCCGACAGTTACCTGCACGGGGTCCTGCTGCACGAGTTGTTCGGCATCGGGCACGAAAAGCAGCCCGACTTCCTGGAACAAAAACTCGTGCTCGGTTCGCATCCCGGCCCGGCAGACGAGGCCGCCGAAGATGGCCAGCGCCACGCCGATGAAGCGTACCAGGAGTTCCATAGCGTCAAGGGCGACCGCGCGCTGATCTGCGTGGGAAGCATGAAAAGCAACGTGCTCGTTGAGCGCGTGGTGGCCGAAACCTTCAAAGCCAACAGCTTCACTTCGGAAGATGGCGTGCGGTCGCCGGCCGATCGCAGTTGCCCGTTCTTCTTCCGGTATCGTCAGAATGACCCCAAGCCACGCTCCTGCTGCGGTGGCGAAGTGCTGGCCCGAGGCACACCGTCCGATGCGCCGGGCATCTATTACGCTCGTACGCCTGACCAGTGGGAACTGATTCCGACCGACGAAACCAATGATGCGGCCCTGGTGATGTACACGTACCAGCCGAATCGCCGCGTGGTGGAGATGGTCCTGGCCGGTTTTTCCAGCACGGCCACGATGTGCCTGGGCGACGTGCTGCGGAAGCATCCCGACCAGTTATGGCCGCCGAAACTGTGCCGCGGCGACGTTGAGATCGGTATTTTCCTGGTCCATTTTGTGCTGCCCAAACGCCACAAAGAAGACCTCAAGACCGACGTGCTTTATGTACCCCAGCCGATCCGAACCGACGTCATCCCGATCGACACCAAGGTGCTCGAACATTTCGTGAAATGACCGCCTGCCGACAGCAAAGGCGGGGCCGGAGCTAGGAAGCAGCCCGTTGAAACCCCAGCGCTTGCCACGAACGGGGCAGCGGAGCTTCAATTTCCATCGGCTCTTTGCGAACCGGGTGGACGAACCGGATTCGCCGGGCATGCAAGGCAATCCCCGGCGCAAACGACCTCGGCCCCCCGTACTTGATATCGCCCAGGATTGGGTGGCCGCGGTGGGCGAACTGCACCCGAATCTGGTGCTTGCGGCCGGTTAGCAGTTGCACTTCCACCAACGCCCGATCGGCCAGTTGCTCCAACACGCGATACTGCAGTTGAGCCAATCGGGCGTCGGGATCGCCGGGACGCGCGATATTCACGCTCCGATGGCGTTTGTCGGGTGCGAGGAGATCTTCCCACTGGCCCGTCGCCGGCTTTAACCGACCAGCGACTGCGGCCCAGTAAATCTTCTCCACCTCGCGGTCGCGAAACTGGACCATCAGCCTCCCGGCCGCCTTGCTGGTCCTGGCAATGACGAGCACACCCGTGGTGGGGGCATCGAGGCGACTGGTAATGCCCAGGTACACGTTGCCCGGCTTCTGGTATTTATGTTTGATGTAGTCTGCCGCCATGCGAAACAGGCTGGGGGCCTCAGGCGTGGCGCCTTGCGTCACCACGCCCGCTGGCTTATTCACCACCAGCAGGTGGTTGTCTTCAAAAAGGACCTGGAGCGGCTGATTCTTCATCTTGGCCGTTATAGCGTTTGTCCGTCACTTTGGGATAGCAGCGTGACCAGCAGCGATCGCCCTTGGCAACTGATCCTGGCGAGCAGTTCCCCTCGCCGCAGGCAACTGCTCACCGAGGCCAATTACACCTTTGAAGTGATTCCACCTTCGGACTCGGCCGAGTGCGGCATCTGCTCCGGCGAATCGCCCGACGCCTACGTTGCCCGGCTGGCTCGGGAAAAGGGGGCCGATGTCGTCCAGCGTCTGCGGGCTAACGGGCGCCGTGACGCCGTGGTGATCGCGTGCGATACCATCGCCGAGTGCCGTGGCCAGATTCTCGGCAAACCGGCCGATGAAACGCACGCCCGCCGCATGCTCCAACTGCTGCGCAACCACGAGCACCGCGTGCTGAGCGGACTTTGTGTCTGGCCGCTGGAAGCCGACGAACCGCTGCTGGCCGTCGATGTCACCCTGCTAAAGATGGACGACCTGCCCGATGAAGCCATCGAAGAATACCTGGCTTCCGGGGCCTGGGAAGGCAAGGCTGGCGCGTTTGGCTACCAGGACCGCTTGGGATGGATTCACATCGTCCAGGGCAGCGAAAGTAATGTCGTGGGCCTGCCCATGGAACTGCTGGAATCCATGCTCCAACAGCTTGCAAACCGATAGCCGCAGCGTGCGGCCAGGGCTACGTGATCGTTGCGCGCATCTACCTGCTTTTTCTCGCGCCGATCCGCCGTGAAGCCAACGGGTGAGCGGCAAGAAGAAAGACGCGCGGCCCGGTCGCGTTCCTGGCCTTCGCGACGCAACCTCCCAACGGCAATCATTCCACTTGCAGCATCGAGTCGATGATGCATTCGTCGGTATCGATTCGGCCCACCACGAATTCGTAGTTGGTATTGAGCCCCAGCACGGTGCGACTGCCCCGCGTGGCCAACGACCGGTACACGAGCCACTGCTCATCGCCAATCTGCACGCGGTAGCCGGCGGCCTCGTCGGGCGGCAAGATCCGTCGTTCCTGGGCGATGGTCAAATGCCGCCACGTGAACGATTCGCGCCGGAAACGACTGCCTTGCAGGTCGATGAACAGCGGCGAGAACAGGCCGCGGCCGTGCCCCGCCATGCGTAGCTGCAGGCCAGCGGCAGGTTCGCCCTCGGCTCCCTCGGCGGGCCATGTTTCCAGGCTTCCACCCGAGGGCGATTGTTGCCACTCGGGCAGGGCCAGCGGCAACACCAGGGCGCGGCGTTTCCCCTTGGCGTCGAGCAGGAAACCTTCGCGCGTTTCGTCCGCGCTCTGATAACCGATGCCCGGGGCAAACGGGAAGCGGCTGGTGAGTTCCAGTTCCGCCGGCTTGAGCGAGAGCAGGGCATCGGCGATCAGCAGGAAGCCATCGCGGCGGGCGAGCAACAGTTGCCGCTGCAATCGTACGTCGTCGCGCAGGCTCATTTCCAGTTCGAGGTAATCTACGTCGTCGTCCGATTCCCAGCACACGCACGACCAACCGCTTCCGGCAGGGAGGGTGCGACCCGCGACGGTAATGCGGGTTTCCCAGGTACCTGCCAGCAACGTCCGCGGCCCTGCGTTGAGTTCGGCCTGGAGGTGGTCGGCGTCGTACCGGACGGCGAGCGATGCCGATTTGCGTTCCCAGTTGACGCGCAGCAGGCCGAATTCGGCCCACTCGGAGTTATAGGCCGCCGGTTCATCGCTGGCGTACCCGGTCGCTTTGCGGGGGAGCGCATCGGCCAGCGGGCCATCCAGCCCCAGCGAACGATCGTTGGCGGCAACGGCCGCCTGCCACGCCCTGAGATCATCGGCCGTGCGGAGCGCCGCGCCGAACAGGGCAGGGCAGTCCGCGGCCGCTTCATGCTCGGCAAGCATGGCCGTGCCGTCGGGCCGCCGCAACCGCAGCAGGTGCTCGACCAGCAGAGCGTATTGCTCCCGGGCCGCTTTCCCCCACTGGGCGCCCGAGTGGCCGCGGCCGACCATCGCGGCCCGAGTCCAAGAGGCGGCCAGCGGTCGAAACCACGGCAGCAGGTGCGCAGCCGGAAGGCCTTCGCCATCGAGCAAGTGCTCGATGCCCTCTTCGATCACTCGGCGGCCGCGCTTGGCCAACCGGCGAAACGGCTTGATCTCCGGCAAGACGGCGGCCAGGACCAGCGGCAATTCGCCGGCCAATAGCTGTTGGGTGAGCGCGGCGGCGCGCGGCGAATCAACCTCCAGCGGCGATAACCCGGTAAGCGCCGCTTCGGCCGTGTCCAGCAACCGTTCGGCCAGTTCCCACCAGGCAGCGGGCGTTAGCTTCGCTGCCAGTTGCGGCAAGGCGTAGCTCCACGCCAGGCTTTCCACCGCCCAGTTGAGCCGCAGGTATTCGGGGATGGAACGTTCGCCCGGCGGCACCCAGCGGGCGGCTTCCAGGGCAAGGTCGAAACCTGGCGCCCGCTTGCCCTGGCTCAACCGATGCAAGGCGGCAACCATCTCGAGAGTGAACGCCTCATTCGCCTCACGCCCGCAGGCTTCCCCCGGCAGGCACCAGGTGAGCGGCGATTGCTTTTGCTTGAGCAGCGCGCTGGGCAGGACGCGCTTGCGCTGCCTGAGGTACTCCAACCAGGATTTCCAACCGGGGCTGTTATTGTCCCAGGCTGATTCTTGGGCCACGGTGCGCGGCACGTCGCGTGTCCAGGCCAACCGGCCCGCCAACGGAACGTGCCAGCAGGTGCCATGGGTTGTCGGATGTTCGCCGCCTGGAGATTGTGTGGTAGCCATCTTTTCCATGGGTTTCGCACCGGCAGCGGATGTCGGCAGAACAACCGCCGCAAGTAACCTGATGCGGTGGAGCAGTACAGCGGAGGGGGCGCAGGGTGCAATAGACGCCCAAAACCAAAGCCGCTATCCTAACAATTAGATGCTAGCAAGGCTTCCCCCTGGCGGCTTGCTTCTTGCCGCGACCAGGCGGCATGCAGGCTTCCTTAACGCCGCCAGAAGCGACAACGCTGCCCCGGGCCCCGCTCGCTTCGCCTGTCCGCTCGCATTCATGATCCAGCAACCACTGCGTCCTCGTTCGAGGAATCACCGTCTCAGGGAGTCCCCCCGATGTCCTTACGCTTACTGGTTGGCTGCTTGCTGCTGGCAATGATTGGGTTTGCCGGTTGTGGGCAAGACAAAGCCCCGGAGGGCGATCCCAATCCGACCTCGACGCCCCCCTCGTCGCAGTCCACCCCGGCACCGGCCGATACACAAGTGGCCGGCGATCCGGCGACTCGGCCGGCAGACCAGAGCGATCCATCTGTTCCAACCGATGACAGCAAGCCGGGTTCGGACTCCAAGGGGCACCCCCCCTCGACAAACGGCGAAACGCCGGCCAGCCCCGATGTCCCGCTTGGCAACGATACTTTGCCATTTAGTGGATCAGGGGTGACGCAGCCGAAAACGATGGCGGGCAAAGAACCGGCGGAAGGGCCAGGGTTCCCATCGCCCGACAAGATCAGCCCTGTAGAAAACGATCCGCCCATTCAGCAGCGCGAAGAACGCAAGCCCATGGCTCCGCCGCCGGAAGCCGAGGGTCTGGTACGCATCACGCCCGACCACGATGTCTGGCTCGACGGCAAGAACAAACGGATTGTGCTGGGGGCCAAGGTGGTGCTGCAGCGAGGGCCGCTGGAATTGTTCTGCACGCTGGCCGAGCAAAAAGAGCACGAGGCCGTGCTTTCCGTGCTGACCGAAGCCTACTTCGTTCACGCGGCCCTGGTGAGCTTTGGGTTTGATCCGGGCCGGCCCGTACAATTCCGGCCCGAGTATCAACCGGCCCAAGGCCCTGAAATCGAGATCACCGTCCACTGGACCGACGAAAACGGCAAGCGGCAAAGTGCCCGGGGCCAAGACTGGGTGCGAAACACCGAAACCGGCAAGGCCCTGGAGTATCCCTGGGTCTTTGGCGGCAGCAGCTTGTGGCAAGACCAGGACACCGGCCAATCGCACTACCTGGCCGAAGGTGGCGACTTCATCTGCGTTTCCAACTTCCCCAGCGCGATGATCGACCTGCCGATCCGCAGCACCGATACCAACGCGGCGCTGCTGTTTGAAGCGTTCACCGAGCGCATCCCTCCCCGGGGAACGGAAGTGGCCATCGTGCTGACGCCCAAACCGTGGAAGAGGCCCGCGGCCAACGAGGCTGCCGACGATGGGCCCGTGGAAGCGCCCGCTCCCGAGGAAGTTGGCAATGCCACAGGTGCCGACCATCCGGCCCCGGTAACCGCCAATCCCGCCGATGATGGTCCGGTGGAAGCGCCGCCGGCACAGTAGCCACGGGGACATAACATCGGCCATTGGGGGCAAAGCTGCGGCAACTTGAATGGCCGGCCCGCCGCGGCGCACCAAGGCGAAATGCACACGACGGCTCGGCTAGCCGTGCTGGTCCACCCAAATCGGCGTGAGCCAGGCCCAGTGGCCGTTTCGCTGCGCCACGCGAAGCTGGTAGCGGTCGCTGGGCTGTTGCGGTGGATCGGTAAACTCAGCCGAAGCCCGGCACGCTTCCAGCGGCACGGCCGGCCCCACCTGCATGGCTTCCGTCAACCAGCCCCGCAGAAACTCACTCCTCGGCCCGGCGAGCAGATCCCCCAGGGCATAACGGTACCGCTTGCCGTTGACCACCATGTGAATTTGTGCGGACAGGGGCGCGGCAATCTCCAGCGACAACTCCTGGTACGTGGCATGTCGCATGGTGAGGTTGCCGGTGGTGACACTCCGCCACGCGATCCGCCGCGGTCCTTGCTCAAGCACGGCGTGCGGCAGGTCGTGCTCATCGTCTGGAGAATCAGCGGCCGCATGCGCGCCCTGCTTGGGGGCGACCACCGCTTGGCCCGAGAAGCAGGTTTCCAGCCGCGCGATCTCGCCGTCGGAAAGCGAAAGCTCCGCCTGCCAGGTGATGGGGACATCTTTGCGGCCCCAGCCCCAGGCCATCCGCACCCGATATCGACCGCTGGGGCTTTCCACGCCGGGCACCCCTTGGGCCTCAATGAGCCGATAGCGCCGGCCATTCTTCAATAGCTCGACACGGTCCAGCGCGTCGCTGCCTTCTACGGCAATCCGCACCTGGCGCGGCCCCGCGGCAACCACTTCCTCGCCAATCCAAGCTCCGTCTACCCACAGCCGAGCATCGATTTTGTCGCCGGTGGCGGCGTATACCCTGCGGGAAAGCAGTGCTTCCCAGATCGCCTGGCGGGAAAGCTCCTGGGCCAACACGGCGACTCGGCCGGCCCCGTGGCTGCCCGGATAGGCTCCGTGGTGATCGGTCGAGGCGATGATCCCGAAGCGGTGCCCTGCCTCCCAACCGGCAGCGGCGGTACTGCCGGCATCGCGCGGCCCCATGTCATGCAGGTACGGAAACGGAGCCCAAGTGCTTTCGGCGCAGCCGTGCAGTGAGAAGATTTCGACCATCGGCGACCTCTCGGCCGAGTAATGCCGCCAGTCGATGCCGCGATAGCCGGCGCGGTAACCGATATGGTGCGGAATGCAGATCGCACCGCTGGGCCGCAGTATCTCGCGCAAGCGCGGCAGGTCTGGAGCATCGCGCAGTTCCAACTCGGGCCCGGGCGCGTAAACATTGTGGTCGCCATACTGGCACGAGTGCCATTCGTAGCTGGGTAGCGCCACGAACTGCCCTTGGATCGTGGCTGCCTCCAGGGCCGAAAGCAGCTTTTCCCAATTGCCGGCCAGCCGCGCGAAACCTTCGCGATGATAGTCGATGATCTCGGCATAGCGGCCGCGGTCGGTGGGCATGTCGGGCCAGAAGGCATGGCCGGTGACCGAACAGAAATCGAGTTGCTGCCGCGCCCTGGCCAGGGCCTGCTCTACCGTACCATGCCCGTAACTGATGGAGCAGTGATTGTGCAGGTCTCCCCAATAGAGGTTCATGGCACAGACCGGATGAGATGATGGAAGAGGGGCTGAGGATGCATTTGAGCGTATTGATGGATCATTGCGCTGCAAGTGTCCACTTCCTCAGCGCTAGTTCGTTGAACCACCTGTTGTGCGGAAAAACGAAAGTACCGCAACGCGATCCCATCGCGCTGCTGGCACGAACATCAAGGCCTTAAAAAAAGCCGGCGCGTCGAATTTCATTGTTCGACGCGCCGGCAAGGCTCTTCATTCCGTGCCCCGGAATGATGAATATCCAGCGGGCGGATTTTGGATTTTCGGACGATGAACCACCGTGCTACTGGTTCTCTTGCGGCGGTTGCTCGTCATTGGCCGGCTTTTCATCCGCAGGCTTGTCGTCGGCTGGTTTGTTGTCCGCCGGTTTGTCGTCAGCCGGCTTGTCGCTGGCAGGCGGCTCGGTGGATTCCTGCTTGGGCTCGGGATCGCCCACCTTGCGGAAGGTGTAATCGTGATCCCGCTTGTTCAGAACGGTCGCCTTCAGGATCTTGTCGGCTTCCTTGGTGCCGGGCTGGTCGGGCGTTCGTTTGTGAATCGCATCGACCACGTCCATGCCTTCAATCACGCGGCCAAAGACCGTGTGCTTGCCGTCCAGATGCCGCGTCGGCTTGAAGGTGATGTAAAACTGCGAACCGCCCGTGTCGCGGCCAGCATGCGCCATGGCGACCGATCCGCGGAAGTGTTTGCGGGCGTCGGGCTTGTAGCATTCGCAGGGGATGTTGTAGCCGGGGCCGCCCTGGCCGGTGCCTTCGGGATCACCGGTTTGGGCCATGAAATTGCGAATCACACGGTGGAAGATCACGCCATCGTAGAAGCCGTCCTCGGCCAGCGTGATGAAGTGGGCCACCGTGTTGGGGGCGTCGTTCTCAAACAGTTCGATAACAACATCGCCCTTGGTCGTTTCCAGCTTGACCCGGGGCAGAGCCATGGGATCGCCTTGAGGCTTGGCATCGCGCTCGCGGGCCTTCTGCTCGGCTTCCCAAATCTCGCGTTCCTGGGAGATTTCGTTCAGGAACTGCTCGCCGGGAAATTCCTTCTCTTGCTTGGCCATCTCGGCCTTGGCCGTGTTGAGGTAGCTCTCGGCCTTGTCGAGCTGAGTCAATTCGAACGCAGCCTGGCCGGCCACCATATAGATTTCGGCGTCCTCGGGCTTATTGGCAATGATTTGATCGGCCATTTCGATCGTTTTTTCGTAGTGCCCCTCGTAGTAGTACTTGCGGGCGAGCCCCTGCACAAACTCCGAAATCCGTGGATCATTGGGCGCGGATTTGTAAGCCGACAGCGCCTCGGCCTCTAGCTGGGGAAACAGTTCCTCGGCCTGCTTCAGCTTGGTGTTAAACTCCGTTTCCAGCGGGGAACGGTTTTCGGGCTCGGCCACCTTGTATTGGGCCTGAATCTCGCGGAGGCGATTGAGCAGGGTGACCCATTGCTCGAACTTTTGTTTGAACTCGGTGGCGGTTCCGCCGTTCTCTTGGGCGGCAGCCGGCATCACCAGCAAACCTGTCATCAACAATCCGCACAGTACACGCAGCATGAGTCTTGTTCCTCCTCGGTACGCCCCCAGCGGCCCCCAGTAACGGGAGCCAGGAGCCAAACGCCGGAATGATCGGTCGTAACGTCTTGTGATTGGGCTTATTAGCAGATAGCCACCTGTAGCCGACCCACGATCGGCCAGCCATCGGGGGGAACTAAGGTGGGAACCGGCCGCCCCCCCGCGACGCCAACCGGGCAACCTTGCCGGCTGCCGCTGGCAACCAATCGCGATAAGCTACCATGTTCGGCCCAACCGCGGAAAGGGTAGCTCGTCGAGCCAAACTTTCACCGCGGTTGCGCACTCGCACCTCGTTGGGTCGAGTCCGCCCGCTCGGCATATAGTGGTGCCACCGCGGCTCCCCCACCCTGCGCGCCACCCCGTGAAGCCCACCAGGCAGCCCCCCCGTAGACAGGGGGCCAAACTCCGCAGCTTCGCCCGCCACTTTTTGCCGCAAGTCCATACCAATCGGTACGCGACTCCCCTTAAAGGTGTTCTATCACCGGGGCGTCGCTGCGACCAGTTTTTCCCGGCGAACCGGCTCGGGTACTCGCCGATCGGGCTGGTGCTTCCCCCCGAGCCCCGAAGGAGACGATGGTGCGATGGATCGGTGCGCCGCCAAGTCCCGGTTGTCGAACGATCGGCGCCGAGAACCTTTCGTTTATTAGGACAATCCCCGCCATCTCGGCGGGTCGGCGTGAGCCAAGCGGATCTTAGCTGCGCAGGTGTCCATAAAACCTGCGTGGTTTCAGGCCACTATTGCTTGCCGATGCAGAACAGGTGTTTCTCGGTACGGATGAAGATTTGGCCGTTGCTGATGGCTGGCGATGCTGCACACGGTTCGCCCAATTCGTTGGCTGCGATCTCCTCGTACTCGGGACCGGGTTTGACAACCTTGGTCGTGCCGTCGTCGTCCAGGAAATACACCAGGTCGCCCGCGGTGACCAACGAGGTGTTGTACCGCCGGCCCATCCGCTTCATCCACTGCCGCTCGCCCGTGGAGGCGTTGAAGCAACTCGCAATGCCGTTGTCGGAAACCACGACAAAGTAATCGCCGCAGACCACCGGGGAGGGTACATAGCTGGCTCCTTCGCGAGTTCGCCAGGCGATATGCGTCTCGGTGACGTTGCCTTTGCCGTCGGGCCGAATCGCCATCATGTGCTTTTCAGGGAAGCCACAGGTGAGGAACACGTACTCGCCGTTGTAGACCATCGAAGCCACGAACTGCTCGGTGGGGCCGTCGATGTGCCAATGCCGCTGGCCAGTGGCCGGGTCGTAACTATCCACCGCGTGGCTGCCGGCCAGGATCATCTGCGTGCGGCCGTCGATCTCGCGGATGATGGGGGTAACGTAGCTTCGGGTGCGGTGTGCCCGATCGACCTTCCACACCGTCTGGCCACTGGTCTTGTCCAACGCTGCGATATAGGAATCGCCGTCGTGGTCGCCGTTGATGATGACCAGGTTCTTGTAAAGCACCGGCGAACTGCTGAAACCATGGACGCTCTTGAACGTGCCGGGACGGGCAATCCATTTCTGGTTGCCTTCAAAATCGTAGGCCGCTACCACCATATTCCCGGGTGTAAGCGGGCGTACACGCCCCACGTTTCGCGTGGCGAGTTCCGTGCTGCCGTCGATCTCCAGGAACGCCACGTAGACACATTCGCCGTCGGTGGTGGGTGTGCCCGATGCGTGGCTGTTGAGGTTGTGCTTCACTTCCAGCGGGCAGGTGATCACGGTCTGCTGCCAGAGAATCTGGCCCGACTTACGATCGAGGCACAGGAGGACGCGCTGTTCGCTCTCGGGCAGGCAGGTGGTGAGAAAGATGCGGTTTTCCCAAACCACCGGCGAGGAATGGCCGACGCCGGGAATTTCCGCCTTCCAGGCAATGTTCTCCGTGGCGCTCCATTGGGTGGGCAGGTTCTTCTCCAGGCTGGTGCCATCGCCGCGAGGCCCGCGCCATCCATTCCAGTTTTCAGCCGTGGCCGTTGCGGCAAACACCATCCATGCGGCAAAGGCAAACGTCGTTATCCCCACACGATTGAACATGGTGAGTACTCTCGGCAGATGGATCACCGGGCAAACCAAGGCGGGCCAGGGAGGGCGCCGGCCGCTCAAATCAAACCGCGTCGATATTACCCAATTGCGGCCGAACATTTCCAACTGATTTTCAAAAGGTGCGCTTCCAGAAGGCAAGCGCGAGGTATCCCCGCCGGAGCGCCATCCCATTTGACGCCAGCGGCCTTTCGCCGTAGAACTACATAGCAACGCGATCACGGTCGCTGGCGAGGGGCCCCTGCGATGGCGGCCTCCGAACCAGGTCAGGTCTTAACCGAAGCAGCCTTAAGGGGTAACCGCTAGGTGCGGCGGGCCTCTCGCCGGCAACCGTGGTCCAATCCAACCCGTCTCCCTATCCAAGGCGCGGTTGCCGTGCCCGGTCCCTGTGGACTGGCCGTTCTTAAAGGGGCGTCGCAGCCTGCCCCCCGCCCAGCAAAGGGAAGCAGCGCGGCGGTATGGCTTGCGTTTTCGTGAATGCCGGCCTGTCGGGCGCAGGGAGCCCTGGGCGAAATCCGCCACTGCTGGGAAACGGCCCGATTCATGCTTGCTACCGGGCCGTAGCTTCCGAAAATGTTCTGCGCCGGCGGCGGACGCGTTGCCGCCATGGACTGTTACGTTCTCCTTTCGCTCGCCCGGTGGTTGTCATGGCTGCTGCGAACACCTCGGATTATGTCGTCGTTGCTCGCCGCTATCGGCCCCAGCAGTTTGACGAACTGGTGGGCCAGGAGCACGTTGCCCGGGCGCTAGAAGGCGCCATCACTGCCGGCCGGGTAGGGCATGCGTACTTGTTCACGGGAGCCCGAGGGGTCGGCAAGACATCCACCGCGCGCATCTTGGCCAAGGCGCTCAATTGCGTGAACGGGCCAACCCCGCGTCCCTGCGATCAGTGCGATAGCTGCCTGGCTATCAGTGCCGGCCGCGATGTGGACGTGCTGGAAATCGACGGCGCCAGCAATCGCGGGATCGACGAGATTCGCCAATTGCGGCAGAACGCGGGCGTCCGGCCCAGCCGCTCGCGGTTCAAGATCTACATCATCGACGAAGTCCACATGCTCACCAAGGAGGCTTTCAATGCCCTGCTCAAGACGTTGGAAGAACCGCCCGAGCACGTGAAGTTCATCTTCGCTACCACCGAACCGGAAAGGCTGCCGGTCACGGTGCTCTCGCGATGCCAACGGTTTGATTTCGCAGGCATCCGCAGCGACTCCATCACCGCCAGGCTGCGGCAGATTGTAGAAGTCGAAGGTGTGCAGGCCGAAGACGACGCGTTGGCGCTGCTGGCCCGCCGGGCGGGCGGCTCCATGCGCGACAGCCAATCGCTGCTGGAACAACTGCTTTCGTTCGGCGGAAGCGAAATCACCGTGGCCGACGTGCATCGGATGCTGGGAACCGCCACCAGCAGCCGCATGGATGCCCTGGCCTCGGCCATCGCCCGGCGCGACGCCGCGGCGGCCCTCAAAGAATTGGATGCGTCGTTGACCGAAGGGGCCGACGCTGGCCAGATTCTCGATCAACTGCTGGGATACTGCCGCGACCTGATGGTGGCCGCCGTGGGCGGCGACCCGTCGCTGCTGCTGCAAACCGAGCCGGCGGCCATCCCAACCCTCCAGCAAGCCGCCAGCGATCTGGGCCTACCGACGATCCTGGCGATGCTTCAGATTCTGGATCACACGCAAGGGCGGCTGCGGATGACGACCAGCAGCCGAACCCTGGTGGAGTTGGCACTGGTGCGGCTGTGCTGCCTGGAGAACCTCTCTTCGCTCTCCAGCCTGATTCGGCAAGTTGCCGATGGTTCCATGCGGTTAGAGGGCACGCCCGCCGCTCCCAGCGGCAGCGCGTCCACCGCATCAGCGGCAGCCACGGCCCAGGCGCCGGGGCCGCCAAGCCAGGCGGCCGCGCCAGCCGCTCCCCAGGTCGCCCCGCCGCAGGAGTCCTCAGAGCCGCCGGCTGCGCGAAAAAAAAACGAACCCGCCGAACGTAATACCGATTCGCTGGCGGCTGCCTCCCGGGCGTTTGCCGAAGCGGCCGCCCTCGACCGCAACGAAGAACCGGATTACGTGGCCACCGCCACCCTGGCCGACACAGCCGAGGAATTACCGACCGAACCGGGCGGTGATAGCAGCCTGGAAGCGGCCGAAGAACCACTCCCAGCGGCTGGACAGGTGGAACTCACACCGCAGACCATTGGGGAGCTTTGGAAGCAAGCGGTTGCCGATCTTGGAGTTACGCTATCGGAACACGCCTCACATTTCCGCGAGATAGCAATTCTTGCGCCAAATCACCTAGCCGTAAGATTTCCGGAAAGATATAGTTTGTCGAAGTCGCTCTGCGAACATCCCGACAACGCCCTGCAAATTTCCCAAGCGCTATCGCAGATTACAGGGCGGCGGATGCGGATCGACTATCACTTGGACCCGCCCGAGAGCGATGCGGACTCCGGTGTCCGGCCCGTCCGTCGGCGGAGAACCCCCAGCGATTTGGTTCGCGAGTACTCCGGCCACCCGCTGGTGCAGCAGGCAACGGAGCTATTTGGTGCCCGATTGACGAGTGTCGACGAGCCGAATCCCGATCGAACCTGAACCTAATAAGACTTTCGAGGGACCAGGGCCGTAGGGGCGCTGAACGGACCACGGAACGAACCTCAGCAAACCCGATCATCCAAGATTCTCGAAGACCCAGGGCCATAGCCGTTGTGGCATTGTCGCGCCGGTCTCGCCACTCCCCCCAAGAACGCAGGGAACCGCAGCATGTTTAAGAACCTGGGAGCTATCGCCTCGCTGATGAAGCAGGCACCGCAGATCATGGGGCGGCTCAAGAACCTGCACGAAGAACTGCGCGAGAAGCGCGCTGTCGGCAGCGGGGGGGCCGGGCTGGTTGAGGTCGAAGTCAACGGTCTGAGCGAAGTGCTGCGGTGCACGATTGATCCTTCGCTCGTCGAGCGCGGCGACCGCGAACTGATTGAAGAACTGGTGATCGCGGCCACCAACCAGGCCATGGCCAAGGCGCGGCAGTTGCATGCTGAATTGATGAAGGATGCGACCGGCGGAATCAACCTGCCAGGGTTAGACGACGCTTTCGCCCAATGGACCGGAGGCCCGGGCGGCCCCCCCAATGCCCCCTAAGGCACCCCCCCATTGGGCGCGGGCAAGTCGTCAACATCTGCAAAGCCTGACCGCCTACAGGAGCGGTTGCCCCCCATGATTAGCGACTCTGTCAACGAGCTGGTTGAGCAGTTTGCCAAGCTGCCAGGTATCGGCAAGAAGTCGGCCGAACGTTTGGCCTATCACGTGCTTCGGGCGCACAAGAACGAGGCACTCGCACTGGCCGAAGCCATTCGTAACGTCAAAGAAAACGTCCGGCACTGTAGCCAGTGTTATAATCTCTCTGAAGGGGAGTTGTGTTCCATCTGCCGCGACGCGCGGCGCGATCCCACGTTGTTGTGCGTGGTCGAGCAGCCGCGCGACCTGATGGCGATTGAACAAACAGGCCACTTTCCAGGGCTGTATCACGTCCTGCTGGGCCGCATCGCCCCGCTGGATGGCATTGGCCCTGAGCAATTGACGATCGACGCCCTCGTCCGCCGCGTTCGAGAAGGCCAGGTGCGCGAAGTCATCATGGCCACCAACCCCACCGTGGAGGGCGATGGTACGGCGCTACACATCACCAACCTGCTGGCCGAATTGCCGGTCAAGATCACGCGGCTGGCCCGCGGCATCACCACGGGCAGCGTGCTGGAGTTCGCCAATAAAGAAATGCTCACTGATGCATTGAGTGGGCGGCAGCCATTCTGAATGGAGGCGATGCACTTTTTGAAAGAAACGGGAACCGACTTTGACCGCCGCGCGGTTGCAGCAACTGGGGTGCCGATAAGCAATTAGCACTTGCTTGCCCTTCGCTGCTGGATGAGCGGCACAGGATTTGCTCACATTGTTTGGGTCGGATCTTAGGTCGGGCATCCGACCCCCCTCCCACAGGAAGTTCATCTTTCGCAGCCGGGTTGCTATGCGTCTATCGTTTGGCCAGGAAATCGTTCAGCGAGCCGAGCAGAAGCTCGTGCTTTCGCCCAACCTGATCCTCTCGATGAAGATCTTGCAGCTCCCGTTGGTGGAATTGCAGGAACATATCGAGCAGGAACTGCAGGAAAACGCCGTCCTTGAGCTCAGGGAGCGCGATCCTGACCTACCCGATGAGCCCGAGGAGCGTGAAACCGACGAGCGGACCCCCGAAGAGCGGGAGTTGGTGGTCGACGAAACCAACGACAATGCCGACGACTTCGAGCGTTTGCTGAATCTTAACGAGGACTTTCCCGACCATTTCGACGAACGTCCTCGCATGTCCAGTTCGAGGTTGGAAGAAGCCGCCGAGCGCCAGCACGACGTGATGGCGAATATGGAATCGCGGCCGGCCACGCTGCAGGACTACCTGCAAGACCAGCTTCGCTATTTCGATCTCGATTCGTCCGTGCGCCAGATGGCGATCCGCATTATTTACGCCCTCGACACCAATGGCCGGCTGAGTACGCCGCTCGCCGACCTGATCGATCCGGGCGG
Source organism: uncultured Pirellulales bacterium (assembly GCA_964511065.1). Classification (GTDB taxonomy): domain Bacteria; phylum Planctomycetota; class Planctomycetia; order Pirellulales; family S012-138; genus CALBRZ01. Next base: position 101,264 of record CAZEEG010000002.1, read on the forward strand.
AGGCGACGCTCAACTGACGATGGCCGAAACAGCCTTGGGTATCGTGCAAAGGCTCGATCCGCCAGGGATTGCCGCCCGCGACTTGCGCGAGTGCCTGTTGCTGCAGTTGTCGCCGACGATGCCGTATTACGAAGAACTGCGGACCATCATCAGCGACCACTTGCACGACGTGGAACGCAACCAGTGGAAGAACATCCAGCGCCGCACTGGCTACACGATTGATACCATCGACGCGGCCCTGAAGGAGTTACGGCGACTCAATCCCAAGCCCGGCTCCGATTTCACCTCCACGCATGCCCCCACGGTTACTCCCGATGTGTTCGTGGAGCGCGATGAATCGGGCAAGTACGTGGTCCGGCTCGAAGAAGGCAACATCCCGCAACTCTACATCAGCCCTTACTATCGGAAGATGCTGATGCGGGGCGATGCCAGCCCGGAAGCCAAAGAATACATCAAGAAAAAGATCAGCTCCGCGCAGTGGCTGATCGACTCGATCGAGCAGCGGCGGAACACCGTGCGGAAGGTGGCCCAGGCGATTGTGGACCATCAGACGGCGTTTCTGGACAAGGGACCGGAGTTCATCGAACCGCTGAAGATGGAGCAGATTGCCGAGAAGGTGGGCGTTCACCTGACCACGGTCAGCCGTGCCGTGGACGACAAGTGGATTCAAACGCCGCGAGGCATCTTTCCGCTCAAACGATTCTTCGGCGGCGGCACCAAGGGGCCCGACGGCGAAGAAGTGGCCTGGGAAGTGGTGCGGTTGAAGCTTCAGCACATCATTGACCACGAGGACAAGACCAAGCCTTACAGCGACGATGAGTTGGTCGAGGAATTGGCCAAGCACGATATCAAGGTGGCGCGGCGAACGGTCACCAAGTATCGCAAAGAAATGAACATCCCCAGTTCGCGCCAGCGCCGCGATTGGGCGCAGATCGCCGAGAAAAACGGCGACGGCTAATCTTAATGCTCCTTGCAACCAAGGTATTCTTCCAGTGCGCCCCCTTGCGGCGCGCTTTTTCTTTTGGCGCGTTTTTGATTCTGGTGCTGCGCGCCTAGGATCAGTTCTACCGGCCGCACCATGGCATGTCATTTGCGCGATCGGGGCCGGTTCTACCGGCTGATGGAAAGCCCGGGAAACCGCATTCGCTAGCGCCCTGCACAGCAATTCGAAAAGTGGTTCTCGCCCGGCCATCGCCGTACCGACGGCGTGCCAATTCACCGGCAATCGCTACGCGCTGCCCTGATAAGCCGGGCAAACTTTACCGGTACTGCGGCATCTGCCAGCCGGGCAAAGAATGATCGGCGTGCCGAAATTCCTGGTTCTGCCCATTGTTCCCTGGCGATTGGATGGATGAGAAAAGCCGCATGCGGGGACCTACCCTATTGGGGAATCCCTGCACGGCAGACTGGCCCCCAACCGCCAGCAAGCAGCATGCAAAGTTTCGGCGGCGGGCGTCCCTTGGGCGCTCGCACACCGGGGGCACAGTCGACTTTAGGAATTGCACGATCGGGAACGCCGGGCCGCGGCGAACGATTGGCCGGTCCCATGGGGGGGAGTAAGCACCACCGGCCCAAGCCGCATGGAGTACGTCCGGTTGGCTTGAGTTCATCTGGAGGGTCACGTGACGATGAAGTCGGTATGGGGCATGGCGGCCGGTTTGGCCATGGTCTTAGGCGGCGCGACGACCGCCGCCGCTCAATCCGCAGGGTATCCAGTCCAACACGCCGGAGGATTTCAAACCAGCGTCTCGGGATATCAACCGGTGATGCCGGCGGTGTATTACAATAGCGGCCCCGAGTTTGCCGACCCAGCTACCTATTATGCCGCCCGGTTAAGCGACCACGCGCCCGCGGCCCCGGGTGCCCTGCGGGGTTACCACGCCCTGGCCGATGCCGGCAGTGACCACCTCGGCTGCGAGAATTGCGGCCATGAAGGTTGCCACAGTTGCCGGGGGCCTTGCCTGTTCAACCCGCTGTTGCTGCTGGGCTGCGGATGGCGGGTGCGCGGCGAGGGGGTGATTCTGCACCGCACGGTGGCCGGCAACGTCGTCTATGCGGTCAACGACACGACCGGCGGTACGGCGCTAGCCAATGACAACCTCGATTTCGATTACGAGTGGGGGTTCCGCGTGGCCGCCGAGCGGCGGATTTGCTGCGACCACAGCATCGAAGCGAGCTACTTCGGCCAGTTCTATTGGGACGACATTGCTGCCGCCACGAGCGCTACCAACTCGCTCCAGTCCCCCTACACGTTCGGTGGCGGTCCCCTGCTGGGCTTCACCGATGCCTTCCTGCAAACGCTGGAATATCAGACGGAATTGCAAAGCGCCGAACTGAACTACTGGATCCCATTAAATTGGCATTGGTTGGGCAGTTGGAAAGTCTCCACTGCTTGGGGCGCCCGTTGGGTGAAAGTCTCGGAAGAACTGACCCATGCCTCGTTCGCTGCCAACGGGGCTGGCGTAAGTTTCATCGACACCGATAACGACCTCGTCGGCGGCCACTTCGGCTGGCTGGTTTCCGTCCCGCTCAACTGCAACTGGCAATTCCGCTGGGGCGGCCGGGCAGGCATCTTCGGCAACATCGGTCGCCAGAGCACCAATGTCGTCACGATTGACGATACCGGCGCCACCACATTTGCGTTCAGCGATTCCGCCCGCCGCGGCGATGCGGCTTTCGTAGGCGGAATGGAAGCCCAGATCGCCTACCGCCTCAATTGCGGCTGGTCGATCTACGCCGGGACCGAACTGCTTTGGGTGGAAGGCATCGCCCTGGCCGCCGAACAGTTCACCCCGGAACTCACCGAAAACCGGATCAACGACAACGGCCTGGCCTACTACCAGGGCTTCCATTTCGGCGTGGAAGCCACCTGGTAGAGCTTGCTGCCGCCGTTGGCAGAATCAGTGGGTTTGTACGTGACCCCCGCAAGGCAGGCGCGGCCGATCCGTTCGGCCGCGCCTGTTGATTTGCGCCGTGTGCGCTTCGCGCGCCACCAGCCGCAGCATGGAGTAGGCCTGTGGGGGAGAAGCCGCCGCGATCTCTGCGGGTTTCGCAGGCCGCGTCGCTGGGGGTACTCCAGCCGCGCGCTCCAGCGACCGGATTGCGCTCGATTGACACTGTTACGACACAGTCAAAGTCAAACATCGCGACGGCCTCGGGCGACCGCCCCCCCAGCGCTTCTATGCTCCGACCGGGGGGCATCGGGTTAAGCCGCTCCGCCACCAGCAAAGTAAAACTGCCAACGGTGCATTCGGCCGCCGGATCAGCCATACTGAGCGCCCAGCAGCGGCGGCCGATCCACTCCCGGCTTGTGCCGCCGGTAAACTCGCGGCGCTAGACACCTGTCGCCGTGCATGGCGTTTGCAGCACCGGGCATGCTCTGACCCGAGGGGAGTTCGCTAACGTGTTGGCCGCCGATCTTGCCGCCATTCGCCAGGCCGCCGAGCGCATTGCACTTTATGCGCACCGCACGCCCGTTGTCACCTCGCAGTACTTCAACCGGGTGACCGGCGGGCAGATTTTTTTCAAGTGCGAGAACCTGCAAAAGGCCGGCGCATTCAAGTTTCGCGGGGCCTGCAATGCCGTCTTCTCGTTGCCTGAGGAACAGGCCGCCTTGGGCGTGGCCACGCATTCATCCGGCAATCATGCCCAGGCTTTGGCGCTTGCCGCGCACCTTCGTGGAATCCCGGCCTGGATTGTCATGCCGGAGAACGCCCCGGCCGTCAAACGGGCGGCCGTCGAGGAATACGGCGGGCAGGTCATACCGTGCGCCCCGACGCAAGAGGCCCGGGAAGCAACCGCGGCCCGGGTCGTCGCAGAAACCGGCGCTGCGTTCATTCATCCTTATAACGACGCCCGCATCATCGCCGGCCAGGGCACCGCCGCGCTGGAACTGCTGGAGGAAGTGCCGGCGCTCGACATCATTCTGGCTCCGGTCGGCGGGGGCGGTCTGTTGAGCGGCACGGCACTGGCTGCCGCGGAACTTTCGCCTCAAACCACCGTCATTGCCGGTGAACCGGCGGGGGCCGACGACGCCGTCCGTTCGCTGGCCGCCGGCCAGATTGTGCCGTGCGAACACCCCGATACCGTGGCCGATGGCCTGCGTACTTCGCTGGGCGAGCTGACATTTGCCGTAATCCGCCGGCACGTGCGCACCATAGTTACCGTAAGCGACGATGAAATCATCGCGGCCATGAAGACATTCTGGCAGCGCACCAAGCTGTTGATCGAACCCTCGGCCGCCGTGCCGTTGGCTGCCGCGCTCTCGCCGCGCGTCGAGACAGAAAGCCGCCGCGTCGGGATCATCCTCAGCGGCGGCAACGTGGACCCGACCGCCTTTTGACCTCTACCAGCGCACGTGACTTGCGCAGCCATGAACATCCCGGCTGGGGGGTCGATCGCCATCCGCCACCCCCCAGGCGCGGCCGGTGCCGTGACTGGACGCCGCCAGTCAGACATCGGCACCTGCCAAATTGGCAGCTTTCCGACGTGTTGACAGCACCCACGAAAGATCCACGTAAGTTACTATAAAACAATAACTTAGGAACAACCAAGTCACAAGGCACGAAAATTGCTCAGTTGACGGACACCTCGCAATACGTGTGAAGAACGGCAGACGCGGCCAAAGCGTCCGCTGCCGGTTCTTGGGAACAAAACGGGTTTTCATCCTCATCTACCCTGGAGGGGAAGACGAACATGGCTACGGTGGCAAAGTCCAAATCGGCAATCAAGCTGCAACCGCTCGGAGATCGCGTTGTGGTGGAGCGGGAAGAAGTCGAAGAACGCACTTCCGGCGGTATCGTGTTGCCCGATACGGCTCGCGAGAAGCCAGCCCGCGGCAAAGTGGTTGCCGTCGGCGATGGCCGGCTTCTGGATGACGGCAACCGCAGCCAGCTTCAAGTGAAGGTAGGCGACCGCGTGCTGTTCACCTCCTACGCCGGTGAAAACATCAAGGTTGGCGAAGACGAATACCTGCTGATGCGCGAAGACGACATCCTGGCGGTGATCGAAGACTAACCCTCTGGCCGACTTACGGCCCCCATAACCCCATACACCGGATCGGCCAGGACGATCCTCCCCCGGCGGCTGTTGGCCCCGTTTGGCCAGCGCCTTGAAATCATCGGAGGGGGGTGGCGTTCAGCCGACAACCATCTACCACATCCCCGCTCGTGGGCCAACATGCCCGGTGGCACGTCCCCCCCGCAATATCTGCACGAGCGGCGCTATTCGAGGAGAAACAGTTCTATGGCCAAGATGATTGCATTTGATCAAGAGGCGCGCGACGCCATTCGTCGCGGCGTGTCGAAGCTGGCCCGGGCGGTGAAAGTCACCCTGGGTCCCAAGGGTCGCAACGTGATCCTGCAGAAAAGCTTCGGTTCGCCGACCGTCACCAAGGACGGCGTCACCGTGGCCAAGGAAGTGGACATCGAGGACGTCTACGAGAACATGGGCGCCCGGATGGTCCGCGAAGTCGCCAGCAAGACCAGCGACGTGGCCGGCGACGGCACCACTACCGCCACCGTGCTGGCCGAAGCCATCTTTAACGAAGGCCTCAAGGCCGTCGTGGCTGGCGTCAACCCCGTCCAGATGAAGGCCGGCATCGAAAAGGCCGTGGAGGACATCACCGAAAAGCTCAAGAAGATGTCCATCCCCATCAAGAGCCCCGCGGAAATGGCCCAGGTGGGCACCGTGGCCGCCAACGGCGACAAGCAGATCGGTGAACTGCTGGCGCAGGCCATGGAGAAGGTGGGCAAGGACGGCGTGATCACGGTCGATGAAGGCAAGAGCCTCAAGACCGAGGTCGAACTGGTGGAAGGCATGCAGTTCGACCGCGGCTACCTGTCGCCGTACTTTGTGACCAATCCCGAGCGGATGACCTGCGAACTCGACGACTGCTATGTGCTGGTCTACGAGAAGAAAATTTCCAGCGCCCGCGACTTGGTGCCGGTGCTGGAGCAGGTGGTCCAGGCGGGCAAGCCGCTGCTGATCGTGGCCGAGGAAGTCGAAGGCGAAGCTCTGGCGACCCTGGTGCTGAACAAGCTCCGCGGTACGTTCCGCTGCGTCACGGTCAAGGCCCCCGGCTACGGCGACCGCCGCAAGGCCATGCTGGAAGACATCGCCGTGCTGACCGGTGCCACGGCCATCTTCGAGAGCCTGGGCATCAAGCTTGAGAACGTCAAGCTGGCCGACCTGGGCCGCGCCAAG
>CAZEEG010000003.1:0-14932 GCA_964511065.1 uncultured Pirellulales bacterium
ATTCCTGCTCCAGCAGGTTCAGATCGCTATCGCGGGTGATGCGGAAGGCCGTGGTGTCCAGCACCTCGACGCCGCCAAACAACTCGGGCAGCTTGGCGCGGATCGCCTCTTCCAAAAAGATGAACTCTTGTCCGGTGTCGGCCGTGAGCGGCACCAGACGCGGCAAAACTTGCGGCACCTGCACCACGGCAAAAAGCTGCTTGGGACCCAGGCCGCTTTGCCGCCGCAACATGGCGGCCAGATAGACGGCCCGGTTGTGGTAGCGAGGGCTAGGATGGCTGGGATCGATCGCCATGGGCGTTAAGATCCGGAACGCCCGTTCATGGAAAAACTGCTCGATCTCCTCGCGCTGCTGGGCAGAAAGCTGGTCGTACGTCAGCACCCGCAGTCCATGCTCGGCAAGCTCTGGCGCGATCCGCTCGTTCCAGCACCGGTACTGCCGAGCCACCAGCTCCTGCATCCGCTTGGCGACCCGCTCCAACTGCTCGGTGGGGGTTAAGCCATCGGCCGCGTAATCCTGCGGGGCGCCGTCGCCAAAAACCTGTTCGCGCAGCCCCGCGACGCGAACCATCACAAACTCATCGAGGTTCGAGCTGAAGATTGCCAGGAACTTCACCCGCTCCAGCAACGGGTTGGAATCGTCCTCGGCTTCTTCCAAGACGCGGGCGTTGAACTCCAGCCACGAGAGCTCGCGGTTGATGAAGTGCTCAGGCAGGAAACGCTGGACTTCATTGCTCGCCGTGGGAATCGCCATCGAACCGCCGCCGCTCGTCTTGAATGAACTGTACGTGACCACCAAGCAACGCCGTAAGCTATTATCATACCCAATGATCCGTCACCGCCAAAGGTGGACGATACGCGGCTTACAGCACTAAGCGAGGCCCTTTGCCGGCAGATTGGAAGTGTCTTCTCCATTCTCCGCGGCCCGCAGCCGGTGCGAAGTCACAGCCGCTCCCCCCGCCCGTTTGGCATCAGCGGCTGCGCAGCAGTCGCGACAATGCCTCCGTGAGCGGCAGACCGGTGCGATCGGCAAATCCCATGAACATCGGGCTGGGATTGGCCTCTAAGAAAACATACTCCCCAGAGGGGGTGCGGCGGAAATCAATGCCCGACCATACCAAATGCACAGTCTGGGCGATTCTGCGACACATTGCTTTCAGATCATCGGAAAGCTCAATGGGATACATGGGCGAGGACGGATCGTCGCGAAAATCGAGCGTTGAAGCGTGAATTTCGCAGGCATACACCTCGTCGCCAGCAACAAACGCCCGCACATCCGTCCCTTGAATCTCTTCCTGCACGGTAATCGGCGCATACACCAGGTTCGCCAGGTGGGGATCGGTCAGATGGTGCTCCAGCAGTCGTTCGGTGAAAGCCCCCCCTTGAACCGGCTTGAAGATGCACCGCGGATGCCGCCTCGCAAATGCAATCACTGCCTCGGCTTCGTTCGTGACCACCGTCTCGGGTATGCGAACCCCCAAGCGAGCCACCCGGGCCAAGGCGGCGGGCTTAACCTGGTGCAAATGGAAGCCATCCCAGCCGTTGACCCAGCGGGCATCCAGGATGTGGAACAGGCTTTCAAACAGGCTACGGGAATCGTTGGCCGCGATCAGGGCCTGTTCTGGGTCGGGCAGGGGCGGGTAGCTCACTTCGCCATACGCCCGCCAATAAACGGCATGAATGCTGCGGAGAGGTACGCGGTGCCCATCCGCGAAGATAATGGCCCCATCTTGCTCGCGTGGGTGCCAGGTGATCCGGATATTGTGCGGAAACTCGCTGCTGTCGAGGAACTCCACCACCTCGCCTTGCGTCTGTAAATAAGCGAGCATATGCTGCGCGTGCTCATCCTGGGCGTCGCTCAAAATCAGCACCGCCATAACTGGCCCTCGCCACAAATCATTTGGCATTCGGCATTAACGATCAGGTTGCGGCATCCACCCAACCCGATGGGGATTCCAATCCCGCTCGATTCTCCTTCTGCTTGCCCGCCCGGAGCATTCTGATGCGTCATCCATTCGCCGGCATTCACATACCCCAAACTGGGGAAACTGAAACAACCAGCCATTCTACCCAGCTTCGCCCAACGCGTAGGGCCGTTGTGCGAGGATTCTTGGGTGGACTGTCGCTGGCTGCCTTGCCTTGGGAGGCGGCCGTTGGGGCCGACGAGGCTGAAACATCCCAAGCCAAAAAGCCGGTACCGCACCCCAAGCACGACCGCTACCTGGTCATCCCGGCCGATTACCGCAAGTTCACTGCCGCTCGCCGCAAAGAATTGAACGTGCTGGGAAACTTCTTCAGCACGGCCATGCAAGGCAAGCGCCAAACGGCGAATGCTGGCGGCTTTCTGGCGTGGCTGACCGCAGAACAGGCCAAAGCCCTGGCCAACGAGCCCGATGTAGCAACGGTTCGCCGCATTGAACCGGCCGATATTCCCACGCCGCCGACTTCCGCCCGCAAAGGGGAGCAGAAGATTCTGATCCGCCTCTTGCCGGGTGATTGGAAGATGCGCCCCAAGGTCGGCACCTACGAAACGGCCGATGCGATCATGACAGCGTGGCAGCAGCAATTCAAGGATACGCAGGGGGTGTCGATTGCCCGCGGCCCTCAGGAGTCGATGCTGGTCTTGGAAATCGGCACGCAAGAGCCTCCTGAGAAAGTGCTAACGGCCATCAAGGCCCATCCTCAAGTGGTGGGTATGCAGTGGATGGTTGAAGCGCCGACGCGGCCCTTGGCCGAGGGAGGTGTCACCACGGATGCCCTGGGGGAGGAAGGCGGCGCCACGACACTCGCCTTGGGCGAAGAAGGCGCCACCACCAAGGCACTAGGCGAGGAGGGCACCCCGCCGCCTACCACCAGGGCGCTGGGCGAGGAAGGCAAGCCGCTGCCCCCCAAACCCGGCCCCGTCACCACCTTCGCCCTGGGGGAGGAAGGCTGATCGCCCTAGAATGGTTTTAGCCGCCATGGATTGGGTTCCAGGCCGCCCGGGGGGGAAACTGCCTCCAGAGCGCTGCACTCATCCGGCGGTTCCAAGGGGCTGGCTATCGACCAGCCCGCTGGCCATAGCCGCAGCGCGACAGAGCATCCGACGGCGATGAACGTATGAGCTTCCTGATCGACCTGGACATTTACCGAGGTCCCTTGGACCTGCTGCTGTACCTCGTGCGCCGCAACGAGGTCGAGGTGGAAGAACTGCCCGTTGCCAGAATCACCGCGCAATACCTGGACTACGTAACCGTCCTGCAGCACCTGGACATCAACGCGGCCGCCGATTTCCTTGAGATCGCCAGCATTCTGACGGAGATGAAATCGCGTTCCGTCCTGCCCAGGGCCGAGGAAGAAGCGGAGCCAGAAAACCAGATCGTGGAGGACCCTCGCCGCGACCTCGTTCGCAGGCTGCTGGAATACAAGAAGTTCAAAGATGCCGCGAGCCTGTTGGAAGAACAGGGGCGGCAATGGCAGGAGCGGTTTCCGCGCATGGCCGTCGATCTGCCGCGGCGCCCGCGCGAGTTGGCCGAAGAACCGATCCACGAACTGGAAGTTTGGGATTTGGTGAGCGCGCTGGCCCGTCTCCTGCGCGACAACCAGGCGGCTCAACCGGCCAGCATCATTTACGACGATACGCCAATCCACGTCTACATGGAGCAGATTCACGAACGCGCCCGAGCCCAGGGCCGCATTGCGTTCACGGAACTGTTCCAGGCCGGCATGCATAAGTCGACGCTGGTCAGCCTGTTTCTGGCGATGATGGAACTCATCCGGCACTATGGCCTCAGGGCGCAGCAGGATGAAATCTTCGGCGAGATTTGGCTGATGCCCGATCCCAACCGCATCGGCCCGCTGGACCTTTCGCAGGTGGACAATTATGAGTACGTCCGCCGCGAGGAACCGGAGGACGATTCCACCGGCACCACCGAAGGTGAGCCTGAATCGTGATGAAGCAGGCGGAGCCTGCTGGTCATGAGGCCCACCGGCGGTCACACCGCGCTGGGTTCGCCTTGCCGATTCTCGCGCCTACGCATCAGCTTCTCGATCTTTTCTAGCCGCGAACCGATGGCAAGTTGTCGCTCCATCAGCACGGCCGCTGTTTCCAATCCCATGAACAGGACAAAGAACAGCATCACGCCGTTGAACCATTGGAAGCCGTTGCTGAAGTAAGCCGTTACCGAGATCAACAGCCAGAAGATCGACAGGCAGCCCGAGATCCGGGCAGCGACACGCAACACATCGGGATTGCCGAAGGTCGCTGCGAGGCTGGATTCGGGATATTCTTCGCCGCTCGGGAGGCTATCGGAAGGAGACCGCAGTGCGGGCGGCACCCCGGGCAAGGACGGCGGCCCCAAAGTGGGCGCCGGTCCGTGAGCAGGGGCCGGTCCGTGAGCGGGGAGTGGTGGGGCCATGTCCACGGGCGGTCTGGCGAAGGTCCCCTCCGGGTTTGCTTCACCGGGCGTCTGCCCGGCGGAGTTCCCTTTCAGCAGTGGAGCCAGTTCCGGCACGGTATCGGCGGTTTGCCAATCGGGCCAACCGTTGCGCCAAACGAGATCAGCGGCAGTCAAAACTCCGGTTTCGGCCCGGCGTTTCAATTCGACCAGCGGCCAAGGCCCGAAGCGGTTGCCGCTGGCTGTTGCCACGTGCCATTGGAGCGCGTCGTCGGTAGACCTCCGTTCGACCTCGGGCGCGAGACTGTAACCGTAGTCATCGGCATTGGACGACGGGGGGGTCGTGCCGGAAGTCGGATGGTATTTGTCATTCATGGTGAGAGCCTTACGCCAGGCGAGCGGGCGAGTGGAAAGGGGCGAAGCGCGGGCGCGTCGCGTGATCTCAGCGGCGCCAGGAAGGCAAGGCCATAGCGCCAGCCGGCAGCGGCGACCGTCGGGCGATAATCACACCGCGGAGGATCATTATCCCCTTTATCGTAATAGATCGTTCGCTGCCTGACAGCCTTGCCCAGCCAATTCGTTCTGAGGCATACACCCGCCGGGCGTCCCCCCGATCAAAGGTAGGTATTGATCAGGTTCTCGAGATACTCTTGCCGGCCGCTACTGTTGGGATGAATCTCCCCCTGTTTCAACATCGCTTCTGAGAGCGACTCCAGGCTGTGCTTGCCGGCCTCGATCTCCGCTCCCAGCCCAGTGTCCCAACTGCTGTACCGGTTGCGAACGAATTCCTCAAGCTGACCGTCGGCCCGGATCGCCGCCGCAATCTTCAGTCCTCGGGCGAAGGCGTCCATGCCGCCGATGTGGGCGTGGAACAGGTCCAAAGGTTCGAAGCTTTCGCGGCGCACCTTGGCATCGAAGTTGATGCCGCCGGGCAGTCCGCCGTACTTGAGAATGGTGAGCATGCACTGCGTGGTGAGATAGATATCGGTGGGAAACTGGTCCGTATCCCAACCCAGCAGCAGGTCGCCCGTATTGGCGTCGATTGAGCCGAGAAATCCCTGGTAGCCGGCGTATTCCATTTCGTGCTGCATGGTGTGCCCCGCCAGCGTGGCGTGGTTGGTCTCCAGGTTCAGCTTGAAGTGATCGGTCAAACCGTAGGCGCGGAGGAAGTTGATGCAACTGGCTGCATCGGAATCGTATTGGTGTTTGGTCGGCTCCTTGGGCTTGGGCTCGATCAGGAATTGCCCCTGGAAGCCGATCTTCTTGGCATGGTCCACGGCCATGTGAAGGAATTGCCCCAGGTGATCCAGTTCGCGCTTGAGGTCGGTATTCCACAGGCTCTGGTAGCCTTCGCGACCTCCCCAGAACACATAGCCAAGGCCACCCAACTCGTGGGTGACTTCCAGGGCCTTTTTCACCTGCGCGGCGGCAAATGCAAAGGCATCAGCATTGCAACTGGTGGCCGCGCCGTGCATGTACCGCGGATTGCTGAACAGGTTGGCCGTTCCCCAGAGCAGCTTGATGCCGGTCCGCTCCTGTTCTTCTTTCAGCACCTTGACGACCGCATCGAGGTTGTCGTTGCTTTCCTTGAGCGATTTGCCTTCCGGCGCCACGTCGCGATCGTGGAAGGTGTAGTACTGGACTCCCAACTTCTCAAAGAATTCAAACGCCACGCGCACCCGATTGATCGCGTTCTCGACATTATCTACCGGGCCTTCCCAGGGGCGCAGCATGGTCGCGGCACCGAACGGGTCGCTGCCGGTGCCCCGGAAAGTATGCCAGTAGCAAACGGCAAACCGCAGGTGCTCCCGCATGGGTTTGCCCTCCACGACCTCGTCCGGGTTGTAATGCCGGAAGGCCAACTCGTTCTTGGAGGTGGGGCCTTCGTAGCGAATCTTCTCGATCTGGGGAAACGCGGCCATGGTTATCTCCCGGCAGGACGTGCTTGAACGGATTATTCGTTGACGGTGATCGCGGATCGGCAATCCGCTTGAACAGGCTGATTTGGAGCTTGCTCTCTCGGCAATGGTCCCCTCCAAATTGGCTCCACCGCTCGCGGCCAACGGCGAGCCATGCTGGTGCTGCTTGCGGCGAAAGGGTTCTGCTGGCTAAGCGGCTTCCAAGCCCCCCCGATCGGGGCCGCGACACGGCAGACAATGTGCCAGAAAGGGGGCCGCCTGACAACTGGCCGCACATCGCGGGGGGGGATCGCATCAGGCTATCACCCGGGGGCCAGCAGAGCCTCAAAGACCTTGCGGCATCTGCGCCCAGAGCGCCAGCAAGGCCGCCATCGCCTGCACCCCGCAGAATTGACCGGTCTTGACCTGGCAGGACGCCCGCGAGTACAAGCCCCCGCTGCTTCGAACCACTAGGGATCATGGGTGCAGGTTTCGTCATGCGTAGCATTTCACGGCGTCCGCGTCTTGCTCGCGTTGTTGCATGGGCCCGGCACAAGGCCTGGCTTCGGGCTGCGGTGCTGGTGCTGATAGCGGGCGTATTTTGGGGCTGTGTGCGTCAAACGCCCATCACCGGTCGAAAGCAGGTCTTGCTGATGCCCAAGAGCCAGGAAATAAGCCTGGGCATCGCGGCCTACCAGGATGTCTTGAAAAATGAAACGCTTTCGACCAATCCCCACTACATCGAAATGGTGAACCGCGTCGGCAAGCGGATAGCGCTGGCCACCGGCGAGCAATACGACTGGGAATTCAAGGTGATTGCGTCCGATGTGCAGAACGCATTTTGCCTGCCCGGCGGCAAAGTGGCCGTGTACGAAGGCATTCTGCCAATCTGCGAGAACGAGGCTGGCCTGGCGGTGGTGATGTCGCACGAGATCGCCCACGCGGTTGCCCGGCACGGTGGCGAGCGACTGAGCCAGGGCATGATGGTCAACGGTGCCAAGAAGGCCGTGGCTTGGGTCACGCAAGACCTGGAAGAAACCAACCGGCAGATCACGCTGGCCGCCTTCGGCGTGGTGACCGAGGTCGGCTTTATCCTGCCCTACAGCCGCGCCCACGAATCGGAAGCCGACGCCATGGGATTGGTCTACATGGCGAAAGCCGGCTACGACCCTTCGGAGGCGCCGCGATTCTGGAAGCGGTTTGCCGCGGCCAGCGCCGGGGCCGAGAAACCGCCAGAATTCTTATCGACCCATCCCTCGGACGACCGCCGAGCCAATGACCTCGAAGCACAATTGCCCCAGGCTATGGAACTGTATCGGGAGGCCGCTGCACAATATGGGCTGGGCCAGGCAATCCCCATTCGGGCACACGCTGCGCTGGTTGGCGGGCCTGGCTCCATGCCCCCCTACGGGGCGCACGCTCCGCAGGCACAGCCTGCTTCGCACACACAACCGCTGTCGCCTCAGACGGCCTTTCGGCCAACGGGGGACACGTCGTCCGCGGCCGGTTCAGCCTGGCTACCTCCGGCACCCCTGGGGATCCAAGGCTGTTTAAACGGCCATTGCGATCACCCCCATCATGGGGCCGGTTTGCCAGGCGCTATGCCGGCAACGCCACAGGGCATACCACAAGGTATCCCCCCAACCGCCGCGGCCCAATCGATGCGCTAGGGAGGTTCGCTCCATAGCCCGACCGCCGGGCGGAATTGCCCATACACGTTGAATTGAGCGCTCAGAAAGGTCGTCGCAACAATCCATTAAGCCGAACCAGTTATCATGGGGTGGGATACCCGGGGGAGGAGAGAGCCCCCCTAGCAGCCAGTCGATGGCTCATCGCCTTGCCGTGGTGGCCGACTTCGCCCGTTCAGTAGCCTGCGGTATTTCGCCCAATTCCAGAACGCCCACTTTCGCTGGTTCCCCTTGCAAATTAGGGTTATTTAGTGCAGTCTTCCTTCTGTCCTCAATGGCATTTGTACTCCGGTGCGCAACTCCCCATGCCGCCCGGTGTTGCTCTTCATACGGGGTGATTGCCACCGTCCATGGAACACGAACCGCGACCATCGCACGATTACCCTCTCCGTTCGCTCACCGGTGTTCGGATCGTTTCGACGGGCAGTTTTGTGCCCGACCACGTCGTCACCAATGAAGAACTGGAAGAGAAATACGGCTACGAGCCCGGCTGGATTCTCAAACGAACGGGAATCCGCGAGCGCCGGGTAGCGGCAGCCGACATGGCCACCAGCGACCTTGCCGCGGGGGCCGCTTCGCAATGTCTCACGAAGGCGGGCGTTGATCCACACGACGTAGACCTGCTGATCGTGGCGACCTTCACGCCCGACATGCTGCTGCCTGCCACGGCCAACTTCGTACAGGACCGCCTGGACCTCAAGTGCCCAGCTATGGACTTGCAAGCGGCCTGCTCGGGCTTCATGTTTGCGCTGGTCACCGGCATGCAATACGTGGCGACCGGTTGCAGCAAGCTGTGCCTGGTCGTCGGGGCCGACTGCAATACTCGCGTGGTGAACCCGCGCGACCAGCGCACTTTTCCACTTTTTGGCGACGCCTCTGGCGCGGTGCTGCTGGCCCCGGGCGAAAGCGACCAGGGATTCATCTCCTATACCCTGGGGACCGACGGTTCCGGGACCGGCCTGATCCGCCGCCCCATGGGCGGGACTCGAATGGTCATCAGCGAGAACGGAGTCCGCGAAGACCTCCATTACATCCAGATGGAAGGCCGGGCTGTTTTCAAGTGGGCCGTCCGCGTGCTGGGCGACACGGTGAAACGGGTCGTCTGCGCGGCCGACCTCTCGCTGGACGATATCGACTGGTTCATCGCCCACCAGGCGAACCTCCGCATCATCGACAGCGCCGTGGAGAACCTGGGCATCAGTCGCCACAAGGTCCTCACCAATCTGGAACGCTTCGGCAATACCTCGGCGGCGAGCATCCCGTTGGCGCTGGACGAAGTTTGCTCCCAAGGCCACATTCGCCGTGGCGACGTGCTGTTGCTTAGCGGCTTTGGCGCCGGCTTGGCCTGGGGCACGGGATTGTACCGCTGGTAGTTAGCCGCGCTACACAGATCGGCCACGGGGCCATGCCCGGCGGACGCTCCCAGGGCGGCCAAACGCAGTACAACGCGCATTGGCATGATGCGCGTTGCACGATGCGCCCATTTCGATTTGGAGCGCCGTTCCGCCCGCGGGGGGTGCCAGAGGGGCAACTAGGCTTTGTCCGGCTGCTTCGTGTCGCCGCTCTTGCGCTCGCTTTCCTGCCTGTTCTGGCGCTTGTCTGCCTCGCGCTTCTTTTCGCGCGCTTTTGAATCGCGTCCCTTGCGGTCAGGCTTCTTCGCTTCGGGCTTCTCGGCCTCGGATTTCTCCTTGGCCAGTTGGGCTTTGAGCGCGTTGATCTGTTGCTCAAGTTTTTTCGAATGCTCCCGCAACCGCGCGAGTTCCTTCAGCAGCTCTTGCCGATCGGCGGAATCAGCCGGTCGCGCTTGCGATGGCTTGGGCTGGTCCGCCTTCGGTGGTTTAGGTCTGTCCGCCTGCGGCGATTCGGGCTTAGCCGGTTTTGGTGCCTCGATGGGCGCAGATGTTTGCGGCGGTTTCGGCGGATCCTGATTGGCTTTCTGCTGGCGTGGCGACTGCGAATCGGAGAAGGGGGCCGGCAGGACCACTTCGCCATTGGCCTTGAGTACTCCGGCGTGCGCGGAAAATCGCATCGGCGCGCCATCGCGAATCAGCGAAATTTCCAACGTTTGCCCCCGTGAGGCTTGCACGACCTGAACGAACTGGTCCACCCGGGCAACCTTCTTGCCCGATGCCTCCACGATCAGATCCCCCTGGCGAAGTCCGGCGAGGTCGGCAGGTCCCGAAGGCATCACTTCTTCTACGCGCAGCCCGCCCTCGGCCGGTTCCACCCGAACTGCCAGGAAATACTTGGCACCCTCGCCAAACGCATCAAGGTCCAGTCCGGGGGCGGTTTCGCGCGCCGGGGCGTTACCTTCCTGTTCCAGCAGCGCAGCCCCCAGGGCCGTATTGCCGACCGTGGAGAACATCCCTACGGTCGCGGCCAAGACCAGCCATGAGCCACGAAAACTATCGAGGCGAAGCATCGGAGAACCTCCGCGAAAAGTGCAGCAAAGACGGGAACCGCCAGCACCATGCCAGCGGTGGAGCGTTCGCGCCGTCCAGTGTGACTGGTGGCGCAGCGGCATGCAATGTTCAGCCGCCTGGTCGGCCAGGCAAACGAAGTGACATCGACGGCCCCTTGAGCATCGGGGGAGCTCCGTGGAGCTATGGCTGCCGGCCGTATCGCCCGTAGCCTTGGCGCAGTTCGCCGGCGATTCCCGCGATTTCGCAGGCTTCGAGGAAGTCGTCTTTCCTGAGCGAATAGACCAGAACGTTGGTCTTGGCGCGGACAGTTGCGGTGCGCGGCGTTTCTTCCAATAGCGCAATCTCGCCAAAATACTCGGAAGGCCCCAACACGCGAATCCGCTCTTCCTTGTCCCCCGTTCCCTTGAGCACTTCCACTTCGCCTTCGGCCAGCACGTAGAACTTGGCCTTGTCACCCTCGGGCATTTCGCCCTCGCGAATGATGGTTTCATTCGCGGCAAAATGTTCGATGCTGAACCGCTTTTCAAACTCCCAGAGCGTGTGAGGGCGATAGGTGGCAAACAGTCGCGATTCGCGGAGCGCCGTCCAGACCTGGGCCCAGTTGCGGTTCTCACCCGGCGCCATATCGCCGGACATGCGGCCTTCGGCCATGTAGATCAAGCGGTCGGCGTACTCGCGGAGGCTGTCGTCGTGCGTGACCATGATGACCGTCGGCCTGCGGCCACCGGTGGGGCGGTCCTGCGGATCGACCCAACTGCATTCGCCGCGGGTGTACGATCGAAGGAGGTCCATCACGCGCTTGACATTTTCTTTATCGAGAGCCGCCGTAGGCTCATCGGCCAGCACCAGGTTTGGCATGTGGACCAAGGCCCTGGCGATGGCCACACGTTGCCGGAGACCGCCCGACAGTTGCCCCGGCTTGTACCGCAGGTGCCGTTCCTCCAGGCAGAGGCGGCGGAGCAGCCGCTGCGCCCTGGCCTTGGCCTTGCCAGGCGACAGCGAGAACAGGTCCAGCGCCAGCCGCACGTTTTGCGTGGCATCCAGCGATTCGAACAAGTTGTGGTGCTGGAAAATGAAGCCAATCTGCTTGCGGATCTCGACCAGTTCGCTGCGGCTGGACAAGTGCATCGGATGGTCGAGCACAAACATCTTGCCCTGCTGCACACTCCGTAACGCTCCGATCAGCGTTAGCAGCGTCGTCTTGCCGCAGCCCGAGGGACCGTAGATCAGCACCAGCTCCCCGTACGGGATTCGCAATGGAACATCGTACAGGGAGTGCTTGCGGTGACTGGTGGCATCGGCCCCGGAGTCCGTGGCGGCAAAAGCCTGATCCAGCCCCGCGGCCGAGGATGCCCCATTGGGGCCGGTAGCGGCGGGGGCTCCCGGCGTGGTTGAGCCGTCTCGCGGCCCGAGGTTCCGGGCACCGCCCCAATCGTCGCCCGCCTGCTTTTTGCCTGTTGGGCCGTCGTGGCGTGCTTCCGCAGTGCAGCCTGATGAAGTTTCACTATCGCCGTTGGTTTCGTAGTCGTAGGCAAAATCGGTCGAAATCCAAACGGCCCACGCATCGCCGCCGCTTGAGCTGCGGGATGCGTCGGAGGCTGGCGATGCGTCCCGCGTCCTTACGGAAGTCGTAGTCATGGCAGCCGAAGGAAGGGGGACAATAAACAGCTAGTGCCGGGCACCCATGCGGCCGGCATGTGGTATTCTGGTTCTCCAGTATAGCCCTTTGGATGTTGCACCGGGGTTGGCTTTCGGCGGTAACTGGCGTTCGCAACGCGACGGTAATGCCGACTGTGCGGCTGGCAACACTCAAAGGCCCGACTCAAAGGCCCGCGGAGCAGCGGCCCACAACCAGGCACCGCGTTGGCAAGTGTCCTGGAGGGAGGGATCGCAACCTGTGGCACCGGTACAGAAGGCTCGCAGCTTGTCCCCGCGAGGCTAGGCGGCATGTAAGCCCACAACTGCGGAAAACCAAGGGAGTTGCGTCCGCGGCCGTTTCGAAGAAAATCGTACATTCGGGATGCTCCTTCCGCAGCCCGCAATTTCTCATTTTTGCGACCCGGTTCAGGAACTACCCCTTGTTCGTCGGACCTGTTTTCACGCGCGAAGCCGCCACGGCACCGCGGCGATTGCGGCTCTATATCTCGCGCGCGGCCTACGTGGGCATCCTATGGATGCTAATGTGTACGGCCTGGATGGTGGTGACCGGGACACAACTGGTCCGTAACGTGGGCGACTTTGCCCGGTTTGGTGCCACGCTGTTTCAGATTCTGGCTCCGTTGCAACTGGCGATCATGGTGTTCTTCGCCGCGCTTTCAACCGCCAGTGCGGTCTCCCAAGAGAAAGACCGCCGGACACTCGACTTGCTGCTGATGACCCGGCTCTCCAATAGCGAACTGGTGCTGGGCAAGCTGATGGCCAGCCTGCTCAACGTGCTGGTCGTCATCCTGGCCGCCTTCCCGCTGTTCATGGCCATCACGCTGTTTGGCGGTGTATCGACCGGGCAGGTGCTCAGGGTGTTCGCCGTGACGGTCGCGGCGGCCATGTTCGCCGGCAGCCTGGGATCGTTGATCGCGCTGTGGCGGGAAAAGACATTTCAAGCACTCGCCCTGACCGTGCTGGTGCTGGTGTTCTGGATCGGCGGGTGGGAGGCCGCGCGAACGCTGGGCCGCGACGCGATTTGGTTGGGAACGCCCGTCGAAGGTTGGGCGGCATCGTTCAGCCCTTGGCCAGCCATCCTGGAAGCCTCCCGGCCCGGATTCTCGCGGGCCGCGGCCCCCTTGGGATTGTCGAGCCCCGTCTACGGCTTCCTGTTGACCAGTGTGATTCTGGTGGTGGCGATGAACGCTTGGGCGATCGCCAGGGTCAGGGTGTGGAACCCCAGCCGGGAGGCCAGGCCCGCTCCCGAGCCGGAAGAGCCCACCAGCATCTTCTCCCGTGAAGCCCTGGCCGCCGCCAACGCGCAGCAGTCCCCCCCGGATGCCACCGTAGCTGCCCCGCTCAACCAAGGCGGTAACGAACCGCAGGAGGTAGCCGCGGCTTCCCGCCATCGCGATGTTTGGGACAACCCCATCCTGTGGCGCGAGGTGCGCACCTGGGCCTATGGCCGCAAGATCGTGCTGATCAAGTCGGCCTATCTGCTGCTGTTTGTGCTTTCCGCGCTGGGGCTGTATCTGCTTCACCGGCAGGGCGAACTCGATCGTTTTGGCGCCTCGTTAGCCACGTTGCCACTGTTCCTGCTCAGCCTGGTGTTGATCAACGCCCAGGCTGTAACTTCAATTACGGCCGAACGCGACGGCCGGGCACTCGACTTGCTTCTGGTCACCGATCTCACGCCGGCCGAAATCATCTTCGGGAAACTGGGCGGCGTGTTCGTCAATTGCAAAGAGTACGTGCTGCTGCCGCTGTTGCTGGCCGGCTACCTGTGGTGGGTCGAACTCGTCACGACGGAAACGCTGCTCTACTTGTGCCTGGGGCTGTTGGTGATGGATGCCTTCGTCGCCATGCTCGGTGTCCATACCGGCATGGCCTACGCCAACAGCCGCAGCGCCATTGCCGTTTCGCAAGGCACGGTGTTCTTCCTGTTTGTCGGTGTGGCGGCCTGCATGCGAATCATGGTCGCCTTCAGCGGATCGTTCCAGGTGCAGTTGGCACCGTTCCTGGCGTTCATGCTCGGCGGCGGTGTGGGGCTGTACGTGGCCTTGGGCATCCGCAACCCTTCGCCGGCCATTACGCTTGCAGCGCTAGTCTGCCCGTTTGCAACCTTCTACGCCATCACGAGCTTTCTGCTTGAATACACGCTGGGCGTGTTTCTCGTAGTAGCGACGACCTACGGGTTCGCTACCGCAGCCATGCTGGTGCCCGCGATCTACGAGTTTGATGTCGCTACGGGCCGTTCCACCGGCCCTGAAGAAGCATAGCCACGGCAAGCCCCACTGGTTCTGCTTGCGTGCCGGCCCGTCGCTACTCGTAATCGGCTGACAGCCTGGCTCTCACCTCGGGCAGCGGGTAGTCGATGATGCGTGGCTCGGCGCCTCGGGCCAATTCCCACAACCGGCGATAACCGCGGCTGACCAGCTCTTCGCGCTGGCGGACGAATTCCGGGTCCAACTGGCGCTTGTCAAATGGGCCTTCTACGACGACCGGCTCAAAACGCTCATCGACGATGAACTGCGCCAACGAGGGATTGCAGCGAATGTGGCGTTCGCGGGCCGTGTGCAGCACCTCCGGCTCAATCATCCCGATCACGTACCGCAGGTACAGGTCGCTTTGCGTAATGCCGGCGACATCCTGCTGGCAGACATCGCAGATGTATCCTTCGTCACACTTGGCCATCGGAATTTCCGCTGAAAGGGCAGGGGGGGAGACTCCCGGCGCGATCGCGCGCACGTTTTCCCCCTCATCGGGGCCAAAGCCGCCGGTAGCTCTCGCATCGGCGGCGTTCTCTATCTATTCTTCTGACTGGGAGGCGCGAAGCCAAGCGGCTCCGCACGTTGCCACCACTACCAGGAGTTAGCCACCATGTCTCGGCCCGACCATTCCCAGCC
>CAZEEG010000003.1:15032-23987 GCA_964511065.1 uncultured Pirellulales bacterium
ACATTGCGAAACACCTCGCCCCAATCGCCCAGCGCTCCGGCCGTGAATCGCCGCGGCTTCATCCAGGGAATCGCGGCCGCCGCAGCCGCCTCGGCCATGGTTGGCCCGCTGCGTGCGGCTAAGGATGGTAGCGATTCAACCAGCAACGGCTCCAAGGACAAGGATGCCGGCGGCCAAGGCGCCTCAGCTCGAAAGGTCCAATCCGATCGTTTCCCGATTCTGCTGTCCGACAGTCCCGGGATCATCGCCGCGCGCGAAGCCGCCCTCGACGTTCTCAAACCCAGCCAGGCCGAGTTGGAAACCGGCCTGCGGTTGCATTACGAATCGCTGGTGTTCGATACCTATGGCTTTGCACCGCGGGCGGCGCTCGACCGCGAAAAATTGGCCGCGCTGATCGAGGCAGGAGCCAGTAGCCGGGAAATTCAGGACTGCCAGGAAGACATGATGATGACTCGCGCGGCTACGGTGCCCGAAGAACGCGAGGAAATGCGCCACGCGTTCGAATGCGCCGGCGTTACGTGCATCTTCCAGAACGCGGGCGAGGAAAGCCAAGATCCCGAAACGCTGCTCAAACGCCTGGCCCGGCACAGCTACCTGACTGACATGGCCCGCGACGTGCTCAATCGCGCCACGCTGCCTGAGGACATCGAGGCCACGCACCGCGAGGGCAAACACTGCCTGTACCTTACCGGCAACGGGGTACCGCTGGCACAGCAGTGGGTGACGGTCGAAGAAGAACTGGCCTTTGTGCGCATCTACTTCCAACTGGGCATCCGTATGATGCACCTCACGTACAACCGCCGCAACATGCTGGGCGATGGCTGCGCCGAACCGGCCAATGGCGGTATCAGCGACCTGGGCCGTGCCGCCATCGCCGAAATGAACCGCGTGGGCGTGATTGTGGACGTCGCACACAGCGGATGGCGAACCAGCCTGGAAGCGGCCCAGGCTTCAAGCAAACCGATGGTCGCCAGCCACACCACGTGCGCGGAGTTGAATCATCACATCCGGGCCAAGCCTGATGAAGTCATCAAGGCCATCTGCGACACGGGCGGCCTGGTCGGCATCTGCTGTATCCCAAATTTCCTGGGCGGCAGCGCGGATATTGCCGCGCTGCTCGACCATATCGACCACGTGGTGAAGAAGTTTGGCGTGGACCACGTGGGGATCGGGACCGACGTCGCTTACCGTTCGCGCCACGACGATACGAGTGTCAAACTGCCGCCACGTCCCAAACGGCGCCCGCGGTTTGCCTCGCTCTGGCCGCCAGGATCCCTTGGCGGCCGATTCCCTCGCGCGGCCAGCATCGCCTGGGCCGCCTGGCCGATGTTCACCGTCGGTCTGGTTCAACGCGGCTACCGCGAAGACGATATCCGTAAGATTCTCGGAGGCAACATGATGCGGGTTTGCCGCGAGGCGCTGAAGGTTTGAAACTGTGCACAACGAATGGCCGCGCTCTTGCGTGCTGGCCTGCCGAAATGCGGCCCATTGCGCACGAAAACGGAAATCTTGCGGCGCCGATCGTTCGACGAGCGGACATCGGCGCCGCATCCATCCATAGGGTTGGTTGCGAAGGATTCAGCGATCCTTCGTTCTCCAGCCCCGCTGGGCAACCCAAGCCTGGAAAGCCTTTGCGTCATCAGACTGGTAGAAGCGCGCCCTGCCACGCCTGACAGCACAGACGGCATGCGGCAATCCGTACTGAGGCATCCTTATCCTGGCGCTGACTCCACCTGGTGACATCAGAGATAGCGAGGAATAGCCAAGTGGCCAACTCCGCGTGCAACTATTCTGGTGCAGCTCCCCAGGCACCGCCCCATTCGCGACGCAGGTCGTGCAACAGGGCTTTCCAATCGGCCACCGGCCGCGAAGGCGGGTAGGGCTCCGGTTCCTCGGGCTGATCGGCCGTCCACACGATCTGAAACTGTCCCGACGGCAGAATCCGCCCCACCCTGGGTGTCTTGAAGGTGTGTTGGGTGGCAGGGTCGATGCGTACTTCGCCCTCGGGCGCCAACATGCGCTGGTTTCGCAGTGCTCGGCGAATCGCGGTCACATCGGTGGAACCGGCCTCCTCGACGGCCTTGGCCCACAACATGACTCCGATATAGCCGGCCTCCATCGGATCGCTGACCACCCGCTGCGGCCCATACCGGGCATGGAAGGCATCAACAAACTCGCGGTTCTGCGGCGACTGGATCGACTGAAAATAGTTCCACGCCGCATAATCGCCCGCCATCTGCTCACTGTCCAGGTGCCGCAGTTCTTCTTCCTCCAGGCTGAAGGAAAGTGTCGGTACCTTCTCGGGCGTAACGCCTGCGGCCCGCAAGGCCCTGAAGAAAGCCAGGTTGGTGTCGCCGTTGATGAGGTTCAAGATCATGTCCGGGTTGGCATCGACGATCTGCTGCACCACGTTTTCAACGTTCAATGCTGCCGGTGGGACATACGCCTCGCCCACCACATCGCCGCCCCCTTCCTGCAACGTGTCGTGGATAACGGCACCACCCACGCGAGAAAAGACGTAATCCGATCCGACGATAAAGAACCGCCGCTTGCCCAATTTCTCCAGCGCCCAGCGAACGGCAGGGATGATCTGCTGGTTGGGTGCGGCCCCCGTGTAAAACACGTTGGGGGATTCTTCGATGCCTTCGTACTGGACGGGATAAATCAGCAGATGGTTCCGCTTTTCGAACTCGGGCACCACCGTCTTGCGGCTATCGGAGGTCCAGCAACCGATCACCGTAACCACCTGGTCCTCGTCCAGCAGCCGAAGGGCTTGGGCGGCAAACGTGGCGGGCGACGATCGCCCATCGCGAACGACCGGTTCAATCGGCCGGCCGAGCACCCCGCCAGACTGGTTCAATTGATCGACGGCCAACAAAATGGCATCGACGACCGCCGACTCGCTGTTGGCCATGGCACCGGTAAGCGAGTGCAGCACGCCGAGCTTAATGGGCGGCCCGCTGGGAGTGATACCTTGACCTGGGGCCTGGGGATCGCCCTCGGGCGATTTGCTGCCGAAGTTGAAATACATCACGCCGGCCGCAATGGCGACCATTAGTGCGGCCGCCGCCCAAGGCCAGCGCCGCATGCTGCGCGGGCCATCGGGGCCTTGGGCAGTTGCTGATTCCACCGTTCCTGTCGCGAAACCTGTGCCGGCATTTGCCGCGTTGCCAGCCGCACCCGTCACATCATCCGATGACGATACCGGCAGCACCGGACCCGTTACGGTTGGTGCCAGCGCGGGGCTACTCCCGCCAGGCGAAAGGGCGGCCTGCTGGCCCGACTCACTGGGAAGCGGAATATGCGTTTGTCCAGAAAGCGCCGCAATGACAGCCTCAAGATCCGCCAGCATCTCCGCGGCCGACTGGTAGCGCTCGCCCGGGTGCTTGGCGGCGGCGCGTCGCACAATACGCGAGCACGCTTCCGGCAGTTGATTGCTGATGGAGCGAGGATCCAGCACGTCGCCATGGCAATGGGCGAACATCACCTGCACCGTGCTTCCGGCTTCCTGGTAAGGATTGCTTCCGGTGAGCAGCGTGTAATAGGTCGCCCCGAGGGAATAGATATCCGTGCGGTGATCCAGCGGCCGCGCCTCGCACTGCTCGGGACTCATGAAGTACGGAGTCCCGACAATCTGCCCAGCCTTGGTGATCTGCTGCGAAGCGTCGAACACGCCCTTGGCCAACCCGAAGTCGGCCACCTTCACGGTGCCGTCGGCGGCCTTGAGCAGGTTTGCGGGTTTGATGTCGCGATGAATCATCCCCAAAGCGTGCGCGGCGGCCAATCCTCGGCAGGCATCGGCCACCGCCTTGGTAGCCTGGAGAACGGACAGTGGCCCTTGATCGAGATCATCAACGATGCTGCCACCAGCCAGAAACTCCATCACCAGGTAGTAACAGCCGGCTTCCTCGGCCACCTCGTAGATGGAGACGACATTTGGATGGCTCAGCTTGCCCGCCGCCTTGGCTTCGCCCAAGAATCGCTTCAGATTCTCGGCCTTGGCTGAGACTTCCTCGGGAAGAATCTTAATGGCGACATCGCGTTCGATGATGGGGTCGCGGCCACGATAGACCACGCCCATTCCACCGGCGCCCAAGAACTCGGTCAGTTCGTAGCGGCCAAGGCGGCGTCCCGCCCATGCGAATCGCGAACCGGGGTCGCTCCGGTCAGTGCCAGAAGTCGACGCGGCCGATCCGCCATGAACCTGGGTGACGTCGCTGCCCGGGTTCTGCACGGCAGCTCCACCATCGTGCCCGGCGGCTGACTGCATGTCGCGCGGCCCGTGGTCGCGGCTGGGATCGGGTGCCGGTTGTTCGGCACGTGGCTTTTCAGAAGTCATCTGGGCACTGCCTTCTCGCCATCGGACGCTTTCTCTTCAATAACTCCGTTATACGGCTTCGTGGATGAAAGCGTTCAATTTGAACGGTGCCCCATTTGAATGTACCCCACTTGCATGGTGCCCCGCCTTTGGTCAGCAGGCAACAGCCGTAATCCCTCAGTGGCTACAGTAGCGCGGGCACGTGGCCCAGAATTGCCGCGCTAACAAACAACCGCTGTCGCAGGCCATGATAGCTGAGCTATTCGGCCTGCGACAGCGGTGGAGAGAGAGATTCTGGTAAGGGTTGGTGTCTGCGCCCGTCCCCGCGTGCATAAACGGTGTCTTTAACCGCACGGCTGGTAAAACCGCGGCACGCATGGTTGGCACCAGCCCCGCACCCCGCTGGTGCGAGGGGGTGGCACGTCCTATTGAGGCCAGTTACACCAGTTCTTGAATCACTTCGCGATTGTCGAGCAGGTATTGTGGCCGACCGTTGGGGTCTTGCAACGTGGCTTCGAGGTCCACGCCCAATTGACGGTAAACGGTCGCGAACACCTGCTGGAGGTTCACGGGCCGGTCTTGTGCTTCCTCGCCCAGGCGGTTGGTCGAGCCAATCACCTGGCCATGTCGCATTCCGCCGCCTGCGATGAAGAAGAAGGCGGCACGCGGCCAGTGGTCACGTCCTGCGCTCCCGTTGACGC
Organism: uncultured Pirellulales bacterium; assembly: GCA_964511065.1. GTDB lineage: Bacteria > Planctomycetota > Planctomycetia > Pirellulales > S012-138 > CALBRZ01. Next base: position 20,052 of record CAZEEG010000003.1, read on the forward strand.
GCGGCGTGCGACCAAACTCGCCGGACATCATCACGATGGTTTCATCGAGCATGCCGCGGGCGTCGAGGTCTTCCAGCAGGGCACTCAGTCCCATGTCCAGGGCGGGCAACTGGTCACGCATCGACTGGAAGTTGTTCGAGTGGGTATCCCATCCGCCCCAGGACAGGGTCACACAACGCACTCCGGCATCGACCAGGCGGCGAGCCAGCAGGAAGCGGTTATTGCCCGAGTACCGGCCGCCTTGCTGGATGCCGTACCGCTCGATCAACCGTGGATCTTCGCGGTTGTAGTCCAGGGCGTTTGCCAGTTCGCCCGAGGTGATGACGGTAATGGCCCGCTCATTGTATGCATCCATCGAAGCCATCATGCCGCCGCCGTCGATATCGCGACGGATGCCGTCCAATTGGGTCAGCAACTGGGCACGGTTGGCCAAGCGGTCCTCCGAAATCATGGAAGACAGACGCAGATTCGCGCGGCCAGGGCCATCGGGACGGTAGGGGGCATAGATGCCACCCAAGAACCCCGGCTTGCCGAACCCGTCCAAGGCGACGAAGGTGGGCGAACTGCCGTTCACCGTCCCCTGCAGCTTGGACATCACGGCGCCCACGCCGGGTCGACCGCCAATCGTTTCCAGCGAACGGACCGACCAGCCCGAGTCGGACTGCGTAGAATTGTGTTCGTCCCGCATACCGGTAATCGAGCGGACGATCGAGTAATGCTTGGCATTCTGGGCCAGCTTGGGCATCAACTCACAGATTTCCATCCCGGGAACCGTGGTAGGGATGGGGCTGAACTCACCCCGAAACTCCTTGGGAGCCTTGGGTTTGAGATCAAAGGTGTCCATGTGGGTTGGACCACCGCCCAGGTAGATGTTAATCACCGCCTTGGCCTTGGCGGTGGTGCCCGGCCGTTGCGACTGGGCCCGGAGGATATCGGCCATGCTCAGACCGGTGGCCAGGGCACCGATCTTCAAAAAGCTGCGCCGCGAAACACCGTCACAGTACCGCTGCCGTTTGCCGTAAATGGTTATCATGGACGGAGATCCTGTAAGGCGGACGGATTGGAGGCGGGGGGAGCTCCGTCCGAACTCCACGGGGAAATTCATCGCTGGGGGTGGCCGCCCGCGCCCAGTACTTGCGGTGGGCCTTCTGCAACAGATTTGATTCCAATTGAAGAAAAGTTACGCGGCAGCAGAGGATAGTGACCGGCATTCGTGCCCCAGCGATCGCTCTTGCGGCACAGAACGTCGCCCCTGCGGTTGCGACAAGGCTTACCCACACGTCGCATTCAACGCGATTTAACCGACCTGCCTACACGCCACCGGGTCAGATCCCGCAAGCTCCTGCAGGCATCAGGCGGTGGCAGCGGCTCTAGAGAAACCTGAGCCCCCGCGACCCGATCGCTGCTTAGTATCTATTGCAAAGTGACTTACAAATCTCGGGACGGCTCATCCAGCCGGGTTTCATCCTTCAATTGCGCCAGAAGCGGCTGAAGATTCGGATCATCGACCAGCCATTCAATCAGGCGGTAACGGCCGATCCCATGCTGGGCCAATTGGCGGTTCAGGTCGTCAACGTGACGCAGGAATACGCCATTCGATGCGCGGACATTCCCGATGATGTAAATGAAAAGCGCGGTCAGTAGCACCATCGGATAGGCCCACCAGCCGTGAACACCCAGGTTCGGTACGAACTCGTAGACGGCAGCCACCGCCGCTACGGCCAGCAGCAGCATGACAAATCCCCAAGCGCAGCCCGTGGCCCCCGAGATTTGTTGGTTGAGCGTCAGCAGAAAACCATATAGAGAAGGGTAGTCCTGCCGCAGCGTGGGATAAACTCCCACCTCAAACTCATTGCCCGTTCGACGGACATAGCACACCGCGCCATCGTGCAACCGCGGCAACAGCGCCTGGGAGAGACGGAGCATCTCCCACTGATGGAGATCGGGTTCATTCGCGTGGAGGTCGGCCTCAAGCGGCTCGGTCGAAAACGATTCCGCCTGGCTCGGAGAATAGTCGGATTCCCGTTCGTTATTCATCCTGCTGCGACCTTCCTCCCGAGCACTCCAAGTGGGTCGGTCCGTGTGTTGCCCGTCCGTGCGCGGTCCAAACCGCACCGCGTGCAGCGGCGTCCTTGGCTACCCAGGTACACCCGGCTTCGCACGGCGTACCGCGGCCGTAATCCGTTTCTGCGGTGCCGGCCTGATTACTCGCCGTCGTTGGTTTGTAGTTGCGGTCGGACCAGTTTGGTCCATAGTTCATAGCCGGCCTCGCTGAGGTGCAGACCGTCAGCGGCCAGCAGTTCCTTTCGCGGCTTACCGTCGCTGCCGATCATGGGTTGATCGACATCGACAAACGCTAGCCGATCATCGTGGCTTGCGGCCTCGGCAATCAGGGCATTTGCCTTGCGAACCTCTTTGATCAGTTCCCAACGGCGGATGCTCGGCTTGATCGCGATATAAACAATTCGCGTCCGCGGCAGTTGCTGGTGGACCTTCGAGACGAACTTCTGATAGTCCTTCAGTACGCGCTGCGGCGTTTTCCCCCCGGCCAGATCGTTGTCGCCTGCGTACACAACCACGACGGACGGGCGATACGGCAACACAATCCGATCGGCGTAATGCACCGAGTCGATCAGGTGCGAACCGCCAAACCCCTGGTTGAGGACGGGCAGATCGGGAAAGCTCTTTTTCAAGTCCCAGCGAACAATGCTGGAACTGCCCACGAACACGATGCAATTCTCCGAGGGCGGATTCTGCCTGGCCGCCTGCTCCAGTTTGACGATCGTTTGCTCCCAACGCGTGGGCGGAAATTTCTGATCCAGTTCGGCGTCGCTGCTGGCGTCGTCTTGAGCCCGCGCCGCCGGGGATACCCACATTGCGGCTACCAGGCAGGTCGCCACCAGTCCGAACCATCGTAGTGGCAACCCATTGCCGCGCAACATGCCGATCATCTGGTCCCTTTCTGACTGTATCCCGATTCAACCGTTGGAGTTGTAACCCGCGCATGCATGATGGCGATCGTCGGCCGCAACCGTTGCATGCGCCCGTGGGCGAAGCCACCCCAAACAAGCCGCAACCGCGGTTTGTGGCCCCGCCATCATGCCCGTTGGCCTAGAATAACGGCCAATACCGCGAAACCAAAGCGATTGGCAGGGGTTTTGTAGATAGGAACCTTTGCGGCGGCCGTTGCGACCGCGGAACCTCGTTCCTCCACCATGCTTGCCTGTTGTCCCTGACCTACAAGGAGTTGCGATCATGTCTGCTCAATGGCAAACCATATTTCTGCGTAGTGGTTCGGTGGCAGCGGCAGCCGTAGCCTGCTGCTGGCTGGTGACCGGCACGCAACTTCTGGCACAAGAACGGCCCCAACCGGATCCGGCGGCACTATTTGATCGGTTGGACGCGAACCAGGACGGCTTCGTCACTCGGGATGAAGTGCCAGACGAAAACCGTCGGTTGCTGGGCCGTGTGCTCCGCGAAGGCGATCGCGATAGCGACGGCAAACTGACGAAGGAAGAGTTTGTCGCCGCATTCGCGCAGCGTCCTGAGCGCCGCCAGCGGCCCGATGCTCCCGAGGAACAGCGGCGGCAGCGCCCAGGTCAGCCCGGCGGAGTCGATCGCGAGGCGATGTTCCAGCGGATGGATCGCAACAGCGACGGCAAGATCACCAAGGACGAGTTTCCCGAGCGGGCCACCCGGATGTTGGAAGCGGCCGATACCAACCAAGACGGCGTGGTGACCAAGGAGGAATTCGTTGCATTTCAACCGCGGCGGCCGGATCGCCCCCGAGGCCCCGGGATGGGACCGGGTGCCGCGTTACTGCGCGCCCTGGATGCTGATGGCGACGGCAAGATTTCGGCAGAAGAAATCACTGGAGCTGCCTCTGCCCTCAAGAAGCTGGACCGCAACGGCGACGGTCAACTCACGCCCGATGAA